>NZ_ANOG01000406.1 GCF_000346295.1 Rhodopirellula maiorica SM1
AATAACCGTGATGGACGTTGCTGCCACTTTGCTCGCTAAGTTTCCAGCCCGTTTGCAATAGAAACTGGCTTTGTCGTCGTAAGCAAAAAGCAGAAAATTGCGATTTCGATAGTGACCAGTTTGAATGAACTTGATCAGTTCCTTTCGGACAATCTCGACATCGTCGATGCAACCGCGGCTTGAAGCAGAAAAAGAGGACGCAATTGCCCAGGAAGGTGTCGACATCGGTGACGAGCTATAGTCTCGTTGCATCATCGCGGCGATGATCCACCATCCCGCTCACGCCCATCCCCAGTCGGATGCGAGTTCGTTTTGGCTTAGGGGTTCGCAAACAGCTTGGATTAGTCGAGAGCGTGAGTCGTTGCCTGACTGGCTAGCCGTGCTTGCGGAGCGATTCGCCGCGAGCGATAGATTTCAACGGACTCCTTTTCGTTGGTTTGGATCGGATCCGAAACGCGTTCCCAATTTCCGTTGACAATTTCTTTTCGCAATATCGACGCGTAGCGATTGATGTAATTGAAGGCAAAGTGTTGCTGGACGTAGGCGGCTGTGTTTTCATCAGGAACCACCACGTAGTCACATGTGCTTTCACATTGTTCCAAAAGTGACTGTAATTTTTCTGAATCGCTTTCTCCTGGTACCTCGTCCCATTCCGCTGCGGCAGGAAGAGACAACAACCCATTGGCATGCAATCGGATGTCTTGATAGATCAATTTTCCTTCGTCGCTGGTAACCCCTTCGCGATCAAACATTACGGTCGAATACAAACTCCATAGATTAAAATCGGTTAAATGGCTGACGCCGAAACGGACGTCGGACAGGTTGTTCGCGATGCTATCGGCCAAAATCTCGTCCATGATCTGCTGCTGAGCAACCATCGTATTGAATCCACCGGGTTGATGCCGCTCCCATCCTCGTTGAGAAGCAATGCCGATTGCGACGGCTAGCAGTCCCCACGAACACGCCACCAACCGAACGTTATTGAGTCTTTCAAATGCTTTCAGCAGAGGAAGAATCGCGAACAAAACTAAACCGATTACTGCTGGCATCGAAACATACGGATTCAATCCTGCGCGTCGGGCTACCAGGAACACAATCGGGCTGAGTCCAATCCAAAGCAGAGCCCAATCGGGCGTCGAGCGATCACGAGTCAGATCAAGAATCGGCTTCAAAATCCCACGATTGCGAGTGAATAGAACGAAACAGATTAACCAGGCCCCGAGCAAATACAGTGCTTCAGCACCTATCGCACGCCCTGCAAATTCGCCATGTTTTACCGCCTCACTTAGCGGAAGCTTTGCATTGGCGTCGGTATTCCAAACGACATAATAGTAATGCAGATAGTCGAAATTCAGAATATAAAACCATCCTGATAGCACACTGGCGATCACGCTGGTCAGAATCAATCCGCGTATCCGCTTGCTGCGATCTTCTCGCTGCAGCAAAAACAGCACCGTTAAGGGGGCGAGACTGAATACCAAGTAGATCGGTGCCGTTGATCGGGATAGACAACAGATTGCCACTGCGATACCGCACGCGATAAACCTGCCAATCGTGGGCCGATGCATCGCCGACAGAAACCACAGAGCCGATGCACCAAAGCCGAAGCACAACAGCAAATCCGCTCTGAAATCGGACAGTCCGCCCACCTCCATAAAGATGCAGCTGGTGGTGAAAAATGTACAGCAACCCAACAACGCGGTCGTCGGTTTCAGATCACGTATTTTCACTAAGTAATAAAACACCGACACCAAGAAACCAAACAGATAACCCGCTTGGATCCAGATTGGCACCATCCGGCTGGGCTCGACCCAAGGGCCAATCGAAGCTGCGATCGCGAACGGAAGAAACAAGGTTGAATCGCTGGTCATCACTCGGTTCCAACCCGCCGCCAATCCCCGCTGATGGGATGTTTCCATGATGGCGAATAGATGCATGTTGTAACTTAACGAATCATAGAACGGATTTTTGTGTTGATAAAGTTCCTGATTCAGACGACTGCAGTACATCGCTAGTGCTACACAACTGACCATCAGAATGATCAAAACCATGACCGGTCTACTTAACGCATCTCTTAGCGATGCTACATTCGAACGCAACTCATTGGCCGGGATTGTTTTGCTATCCGTACTCACGGCAAAATCCTCTAGCTTGCTTTTCGTGAAATCATTGAGAATGCATGCTCGTATGCCTCTTCCGACGTGGTGGCACTCGACACGATGTAGGAAGGTCGACGTCGCACCTCGTCATAGATACGGCCGATGTATTCGCCGAGGATCCCAGCTGCGATCAGCTGAAATCCACCTAAGCCCAAAATGGCACAGGCGATTGTGGTAAAGCCAAGCGAGGCAGTCTCGACACCGCTGAGTCGCTTTCCCGCAAACCACGCTGCTGCGGCGAGCGAGACAAGACACAATATTGCGCCTGAGACGGTCAGGAAACGAAGTGGCTTGAGCGAATTGCCAAAAATTGCGTCCATGGCATAGCGAAACAGTCGGACGAAATTCTGTTTGGGTTCACCGCCAGCTCGTTCTTGACGCTCGAACAAAATGATTGAAACCTTGAACCCGACCCAAGCACGAAGTGCGGGAAAGAATCGATGCGTTTCGGGAAGTCGGCAGACCGCCTCGACTGCATTGCGGCTCATCAAACAAAAAGTGCCGGTATTGGACGGTACCTTGGATTCCGACAGAAAGCGAAACAGTCGATGAAAGGCGGCAAACCCGAGCCCGCGGACGAAAGTTTCCTTGCGTGCGGTTCGCTGCGGAATGACCACCTCGGCTCCCTCGTTCCATGCTGCAACCATTTGCGTAATCAATTCAGGCGGATCTTGCAGATCGCCGTCCATCAACACCACGCAGTCCGCATCGGTCGAATCGAGGCCCGCGACGATCGCAGCCGGTTGACCAAAGTTTCGTGACAGCGAGATCAGCTGAACCGCTTCATCCGGGGACGCAGCATGATTGATCGCGTTATCGACGATCCATTCCGCCGTCCCATCGCTGCTGCCGTCGTCGACATAGTTGATCCGGTAACGCAATCCAGTGGCTCGGCAAGCCGCATCGACTCGCGAATGCAGCATCTGAATGATTTCAATTTCATTAAAAACCGGGATGACCACATCCAATTGTCGTCCAGCCATATTTTCCCTCCAGGAAACGCAAAAACACCGGGTATCGAGCAACTCAGTGGCGGCCTCGACGACGAAAAACGTCGGCTTATTCAGCCTCAGGATGCTTTTAGGCCAGGGGGTGGATGATGTCAATTGCAACTACTTGCTTCGGCACCATTCCGGCGAGGCGACGGGAGGGAAATGCCGAGCATCTCAGAGCGGCCGGAGGACTGGGGGTGTATGAGATTCGAAACGGCACAGCCGACGAACAATGGCAAGCGTCGAGCTCGGAAGTCTTCCCATCATCAACGCGATTCACCACCCACAAACATAAATGCAAGCAAACAACCAAAACCCTCCCCAAACAGGGACAGAGCGCATTATTGAGGGGGCAAGACCATCCATCACTGAGGAACCGTCCCCATATTGGGGACGGGGCATGTCGTCGGGGCACATGAGGCTAACTCAAGGGGGCTACTGGAGAGGCTCTACACGTTTTCGACGTTGCCAAAGCCAAGGCTGGCACAAAACACGAGCTAATCTGGTGGAGATTCGGTTGTCGCTCAGCTGTTGCTGCGCAGTTTCCTCTATCGGCGACGCGTTACCACGCTCAACAGCCAAAAAGAAGGGACGCTCGCAAGCTAATCCGCTTGGGTGAGCAGCTCTCGGGCTCTTCGCCGCAAATGATAGCGGCGGTGGGTGCGGTGGCTGCGCAGCGGATCGATGCTCTCGGGGCGTCCGGCGACCGTGCAAAACAACCGGCCGAAGTCGCTGACCAATTCGCACCACGTCTTGGTGTCCAAGCCCAGTCGCTTGAGCACCGGTGGCAGGTCTGCAGGTGTCTTGCCTGGCTTGCCAGGTGCGATCTGACGTGCGGTCCAGTCGAGTGTTTCCAGGTAATCTTCGAGTGACATCGGTAGAAAACCTTTGTCGCTGCAGCGTTTGCCCGTCTTGCTAACGCAGGGGCCAATCTCACCGGACCGCTCGTCGATCGCAACCGGCGACAAGAAATTGTCGCGTCGTTTTGCTACTGGAACGCGTTCGTCTTGATCCGCGGTGATCGCTTCAATTCGCCGCTGAACCGAGGTGTGATTGCTCTGTTCGAGCGTTTCGGCCATCGCAGCTCGAATTGGATTCAGGTCAACATAGGCAGCACAAGCCAACAGAGATGCCTCGTCGACGATCCGAGTGGCATGGAAGCGATCTTGGAAAAAATGCCCTGATTCTTCGTCTTCCAGGTTCGCTCGCATTGCGACACGTTGGCAAAGCAGTCGCATCCACCAACTGATACTGCTGAGTCGTTTGCGGATGTCGCCACATTTGACGGGGCATCCAGCGATCGATCGGATCTCTGCTTCGGTTGGTGGAAGCGGTAGCCCATCGGAACTTCGGCGATGCGGACAAATCATCATCCACCGCCGAGCCACCTCACTGTCGCTCCAGGTCGCAA
>NZ_ANOG01000407.1 GCF_000346295.1 Rhodopirellula maiorica SM1
GGTTTGAAGATCGGCCGCGAAACGATGCAGCCGATTTACGATTTCGTCGACAAAGCCCAAGCAAACGAGCAGCCGTTCTTTATTTGGTATGGCGTGTTTCTGCCACATGCACCGCATAACGCACCGGATCGACTGTTCAACAAGTACAAAGACATCGCTCCCGATGAACCCACCGCTCGCTACTGGGCCAACGTCGAGTGGCTTGATGAAGGTTGCGGGCAAATCGTGGACTATTTGAAACAGAAAAATCTATACGAAAACACGATCTTTGTTTTCACCTGTGACAATGGCTGGGTGCAAAATCCAGAGCGAATGAACTCTAGCATTCGCTCCAAACGCGAACCCGTCGAAGCTGGGATTCGAACGCCGATCTTTATCACTCACGAAGCGACCATCGAAGCCGCTCGCGACAAAGAAACCCTGGCAAGCAACATCGACATCGCCACGACCATCTTGCAGGCGTGTGATATTGATCCGCCCACAGAAATGACGGGACTCGACCTGCGAGATCCCAAGGCCTTGCAAGACCGTGATCGGGTGTTCGTCGACGTGTATGAGCATGACAGCGACTTGGATCGGCTCGAGGACCTGGACGATGGCTTGGTCGCGCGTGTCGTGATTGACGGCTGGGACAAATTGATCGCTCGCCCGTCCGGCAGCGAACTGTATGACCTGAAGAACGATCCCGATGACCGAAACGACTTGTCGGCAAAAAATCCCGACAAGCTGCAAAAACTAACACGATTGATCACTAATTGGATGAGCGAAGGGGCAGCTAAATGAATATTGCACTAAACAAGTCAAACGGGATTGACCGCCGTCAATTTGTTCAATCGACACTAGCAGGCTTCGGCGGGATTTCATTGGCCGCAGGCTCCCTGTTGAACTCCGTTGTGACACATGCGTCGGAGCACGATGGCTCGGGCAAAGCTTCGTACGACAATCAACAGTTCAACAAGCTGACTAAGAGCTTGTTGGTCGATTGGTGTGATGGCATGATCCGCCGGCAAGTCAACGATCCCAGCGATCCGAGTCGTCATGGCGCGCTGATCTGTCCCGCATGCAGTCACATTCATGGGCGCTGCAGCGATGCGCTCTACCCGTTCCTGCATCTCGCGCACGTGACCGGCGAACAGAAATACCTGGACGCGGCGATCAAC
>NZ_ANOG01000408.1 GCF_000346295.1 Rhodopirellula maiorica SM1
CTCAGATCAAAGGTGGCAAACCAATGATCCTGTACTTGTGCGGACAAACATTGAACTTGGTCCTGACGTTGGCGATGGCCTATTTGATGTTCGGATTGCTTTTCCGTGATACGATTGAAGCGATGTTGGCGAAGTAAAATTTTTGTGAAGATTGGAAGCGGTTGCGGCGACGGACCTCTCGGTTGTTGCGATGTATCAGAGACCATCTACAGTATGAACCACGCTGCAAAACCACAACCGACTCAAACACGCGGGCGCCTTCGTTTGTTGTCCGTAGTCGTGGCTTTGGTTCTGCTGTGGTGCGTTGTCTTGCCCTGGTTGGGGACGACTCGCTACGTTAAACCGATGATCGAACACAATGAACGGTGGGGGATCGATCCAACGGCATTGTTCTATACCGATGTTGAAGCGATGACGTACCGAGATCGTCTGCTGCGTCGGGCGAAACAGTAGGGTGAATTAGATAGAGGATGGCGGTTCGCAGCACTTCGGACGATCGGTTTTCATGCTTGTGTGTTTGCGATAATGACGATGCAACCAACACGCACGACTTGCATGATTACCACTGCCACCATCACTACCCAATGCAGTCGGTCGCGTTGAAAGCATCGTTTCGGAATACGCCCCACCTTGGTCTGTAAAATTTGAGAATCTGATCCCCAATGCCTCCCCTACACGTCGAACCAACCGTCCGCAATTCAGTGCCACGGCACGAGGGGGTGACGACGATACTGTTGACCACGCTGAATGTCGTGGGCGTTTTAGTGGGCTATATAATCACGATGCTGCTAGCGCGGCAACTGGCAAACGACGAATTCGAACAGTATATCGGCGCGATTGCGACACTGGGGCTGCTGGCGTCGCTCGGCGAGGCCGGTTTTGGAAAATACGGGCTGCGTATCGTGCCAGTTTTTGTCGCAGGAACGCAGCCGAGTCCGCTGCGCAGCTATTTGCGGTTTGCCTTAGGGGGCACGCTGTTGATGAGTCTGTTGGTGGGATTGGGCGTTGCGATGATCCAGGCCCCCATGCTCGAAACACATCAACGCAACGTTATGTTTTTGGCGATCGTGTCGCTACCGGTGGTCGCAGCGGCTGGCGTGACGATTGATTTGTTGATGGCACTGCAAATGGCAACGCGAGCGACGTTGGTCTCGAGGGTTTTGGTTCCTTTGACCACATTGTGGTTGGTCGGAATTACAACGATCGAAATGGGAATCACTCCATTTCGCGCCGTGCTTTGTTTTTGTGCCGGCAGCACGGTGGGGCTCATCGTGGGAATGTTGCTATTGATTGGCCGGTCTCGTCACTATGCAAACAAGTCCACCGACACGTCTGTGCTGTCGACTTGGGCGCGTGACAGCTTTTCGTATCTTGTGTTTTATGCGCTGATCGCTTGGCTATTTCGCGCTACACTTGTCGTTGCGTATCACGTCCCTCACCAAGGCCATCAGGTCGCGATCCTGGCACCTGCATTTGAAACCGGGTGTTTGATTCTGTTGCTTGCCAAGGCAACGGACAAGTATTTTCAGCCAATGATCGCGTTGGGGCTGGAAACATCACAGTGGCGAAGGTTGACCGAAATGCGGCGGACGCGATTGTGGGTCATTAGCAGCGGTGTGCTGATCTTTTTGGCAACGGTATTCTTCGCGGGCGACGAGATTCTGATGTTGTACGGCGAGCGGTTTGCCGCGAGTTACATCCCACTCTGCATCGTTGCATTTGGATCAAGCGTCTGGACCCTATTTTCGTTGTCGCCGACCTTTTTGCTGTTTGCGGGTGAGCGGCGAACGCTTTTGTCACTGTTGTGCATCCACGCCGTCAGCTTGGTGGTTTTGCTGGTTTTGTTTTTCGAGGCGTTTGGAGCTGCCGGAGCCGCAGCCGCATACTCGATTTCCATCAGCTCGTTTGCAATTTCGAATTTGTTGTTCGCAAACCGACATTTTCGCAAATTACGATCGCGGAGCATGAGCAGGAGGAAGCAAGGTCGCGGGCAATTGTCAAGTCGACGCGAACCCCGACCCTCGTGATCGGCGGTGTGAAAAACCAGGCCACAGTGGACTCTCTATCGTCGCGGCATGGGCGCCGGTGAGTTGTAGGGAGGGTAGTCCGCGGGTGATTGTCCTGGATAGGGGCTTGTGCTGGGCGTGGTTCCGTAATTTGGGGCAGGTCCTGTCATTGGATAGGAACCTGTGTCGTAGGGGCGATTGTCATACGCAGGGTAATCGCGTGGCAATTCGGCTTGGTTGTAACGAGGGCCGGTGCCAGTGCTGGGGCCGTAATCTTGGTATTGCGATTGGTAGGGATCGGCGGGGGCAGGATAGGATCCTGGATCGTAGTTGGGCGGATACGAAGGGCCCGCGGCAGTTTCGTCGCCTGAATAGTCGGAACGCGATTGATCGCGACGGTCAAGAATTTCACGCCCCTTGTCGATCGCTCGCCGTGCATCTTCGCGAATTTCCGCGCGATTGATATCGATTCGCGTGTATTCGCCGTCGCGTTGGATTTGAAACCAGCCTGCGGCCGATGCACCTGCGACTAACATGGCGAGGATGATGATATTTCGCATGTTCGATTCCGTTCGGATGTGAGATTCAGTCAGTGCCGCTGTTGTCTCAACTTATTGATCTGAGAGCGAGAGCAATTTCCGGAATCGCAGAGCGTATCGCTGGGAATGCTAGCGAACTGTTCCCTCTCTTACATCTGGATATCGATATAGCCGGCCGCCAATTGTTGCTGTAATTCGACAGCTTTATTGACCAATTCAACGGCCGTGTTGCCCGGCGTGTTCGGGGCAGGAGGACGCCCCGACGGCAGCGTTTCGGCGACGCGATCTTCGCTCCGCTGCGTCAAGCGGCTCTTAGAAGAATCCTGTACCTCCGATACATGCGGCGGAGCTGTTTCTAAGATGGCGAGAGGACGGTGAGATAGCCCGAATGAATCGACCATGGCAGCGTACGAAATGAGTGAGAGGATCATCGCCGGTCACTCGAGGACCGTGGTAATACAAAATGTGGTTACAAACCACATCCGCCGTGTTTCCCCCGTAGCCATTCACAAAACTAATGGAACCGAGGTTCCAAAAGCTGCGTTTCCTTATCCCGTATTCAAACTCTAGCTCGCCGTTTGGGCAGTGGCGGTCAAAAAAACAAAAAAGGCAATTTGCCACGTGCGACTCGACCGTCATTTCTCCTTCACCGGCGCGGGCAGTTCCAGATAAATGACCTTCGGTTTCCCCAGCGGTACCCGGAAATTTTTGATCGATGTCGTTTGTGTTCCACGCCGACCGCGGGGCGGCGAAATCCGGTAGGCGACTTGCAGGGTGACGGTGTCAAGCGACGTCCGATCGCGAATGACCCGCTTCAGATCCTCGACATTGCGGACCGGATGACCGTCGATCGCAATGATCTTACCACCCGGCTGGACTCCGGCTGCCGCCGCACCGCTGTCGGGATAAACCTTGTTGATCACGGCTTGGTCTGCGTTCACATTCAGCCCTAGGCGGGGGCGGTCCGCCCGGGCAGTGCCACCCCCATTTTCGGGGGCGGTTGCCGACTTCGTGGTCGACGGGTTCGGCTTTGGGGTCGGCAGAGTCGGCTTTGACGGTGGGATCGGCTTGGGAGCAGTCGTTCGCGGTGGTGGCAACGTCCCCTCCATCACCGAGCCGCCCTTCGCCGTATCGATTTGCTCGACCGTCTCGTGTTGCACGACTGTCGGGTGATCTGCTGCGGCCGGAGAAGCTGCGATGTCGTCACCCCACAGCGATTGCGGTCCCGAACTTTGCAAGACACAGACAACGACAATGGCGGTAACAACTCTCTTCGTAACACGGTTTATTCGAATCATTCCAGCAAACTCTCCCCTTTGAGCCAATGTCGCGGGCGGTGACCGCCAAAACGCTGTCAGCAGTGCAATGTCCCGTTATCCCCCATTAGTCTAACGGATTGAACCAGCGGCGGTCCCTTGATTACGCGCTTTTGTTGTGATGACCTGGTAAAACACGACTCAAAATGCTTCCCAGCGTTTGCCGAAGCGGCTAACTGGATTTCAGCCAATCGTTCCTACCTGCCTGCGTGACGGTCCGGCCAATCACGATCCCGTCAAGAAAACGATTTCAAAACCTTTTTCCCTGGCCGCCCACCCATTCGTTCACATCGTCTATAATTTCGACACCGATTGGTGCACCCTTCCCACAAACTCTATAGAGAGATTCGCATGATCCGACGGTATATTTCAGGTGCCTGTTTGACGCTGTTGTGTTTGTTGACCGCGTCGGCGGTGGTTGCCAAAGAGCCAAGTGACTCGCTGAGTGTCGGCGACACGGCGCCCGAATTTTCGGTCAAAGATGACCAAGGCAAACAGTGGAACTCGGCTGACCATTTTGGCAAAAAGATTGTGGTGCTTTACTTCTATCCTGCGGACATGACCGGTGGCTGCACCGCGCAAGCGTGTGGTTATCGCGACACGTTGGCGGATTTGGCTTCGCAACAGGTCGAGGTTGTCGGCGTCAGTGGCGACTCGGTTGAGAATCACCAATGGTTCAAGAAAGCTCACGAATTGAACTTTCCGTTGTTGGCCGATGTGGATGGCGAGGTTGCTGAAAAATTTGGAGTGCCGATCACTCGAGGATCCAAGTCGGTCAAAGCGATCATCGACGGCAGCGAACAAATTTTAAAACGCGACGTGACCGCCAAGCGGTGGACGTTTGTCATCGATCGCGATGGAAAGATCGCTTACCGGGATGACAAAGTCAAAGCAAAACAAGATCCCGCTAAAATTCTTGATGTCGTCAAAGACTTGCAGTGATGCTGTTTCCTTCGGCGTGCGTACGCTGATCCAGTTGATTTCTGCTGCCATCGCAAGCCCACCTGTTTCCCACCCCTCCTTTCCCACCTGAGACTGTTCAATGAATGATCGACGTCTATTTCTAAAGTCCACCGCAGCGGCGGCAGCGTTCACGGCGACCGCGGCCAAGACGCTGACTGCGAATGATGCCACGCCTAGCGAGACCGTTTCGTTAGGGATTATGGGAGTCAACGGCCGCGGCCGTGCGATTACCTCCGGCATGCTTGCGCTTCCCAATACTCGGATCGATTACATTTGTGACGTCGATTCGCGTGCTGCGGACCGTACCGCCGAATTGGTGGCATCCAAGCAGCAGCAACGTCCGAAAATTGTCACCGATTTTCGCCATATCCTTGACGATAAAAACGTCGACGCGCTAGTGGTTGCGGCTCCGAACCACTGGCACGCACCGGCCACCATCATCGGGTGCGACGCGGGGAAACATGTCTACGTCGAAAAACCTTGCAGCGGAACCGCTGCGGAAGGCGAATGGGCGCTTGCCGCTGCCCGGCGCAACAACCGTGTCGTGCAGATGGGCACTCAGCGTCGTAGCTGGCCGGCGTTAATCGAAGCAGTAAACAAGATTCACGCTGGTGAAATCGGCAAGACCCTTTACGCTCGCACTTGGTACAACAATCGACGAGCGTCGATTGGCAAGGGCAAACCCGCGTCCACGCCTGATTGGCTCGATTGGGATTTGTGGCAAGGCCCTGCACCGCGTTGCGAATACAAAGACAATCTCGTCCATTACAACTGGCACTGGCATTGGCACTGGGGCAATGGCGAAATGGGCAACAACGGCGTGCATGGACTGGACGTCGCTCGCTGGGCTCTCGGGCTGACCTTTCCCACGCGTGTCACTGCCGGCGGCGGAAAATATCGGCACGATGATGATCAAGAAACGCCCGACACGATGATGGCCACGTTCGATTTCCCCGAAGGCAAAACGATCACCTGGGAAGGGCTCAGTTGGTCGCCGCTTGGTCCCCATGACACCGGGTTTGGCATCAGCATACATGGCACCGAAGGATCGCTCGTGATGCGAGGCGCCGGCTATACGATTTATGATATGAAAGGCCGAGAGGTTTCGAGCAATTCGGGACCTGCCGGTGACCCCGATCACTTCACTGATTTCTTGACCGCCGTTCGATCGCCAAGACGCACCAATGCGGATATCGAAGAGGCTCATCGCAGCACGTTGCTATGCCACTTGGGTAATATCGCCTTCCGCACCGGAACGGTTCTGCAAACTAACCCCACTAACGGTCATATCGAAAACAACGTCGAAGCCAACAAGCTTTGGAGTCGTGAATATGCCAAGGGCTGGGAACCTCGCCAAGCGTAAGCTTGTAGGCCGACGAGTCGCGTTGTAACACGTTTCGTTCTCTCACCAATGGCCCTCGAAACTCTTAAGTGAGCCGAGGGCCGTAAGGCACCGGGCGCGTCGCGGTACCCGGCCGCTGACGCGTCACGGCTTATTGAGATACGTGGAACTGTGGCGTGCGGCATTCGCGGTATCGTCAACCTAGATCATTTCCAATTGGTATACGTCGATATTACGGTGGCTCACGCTAACCTTGATCGTCGTTTTGCTCACCTCGTTTCCTATCCCACCTTGCCCCACCTCGAGACAATTCAATGAGAATCTTTCTGTGCATGATTACCATGCTGTTTTCCGCCTTCACTGCGACCGCCGAAGACACGCTGTCGATCGGCATCATCGGGTTGGACACCTCGCATGCGATCGCGTTTACCAAAGAATTCAACCAAGAACCGGCGGCACCGGAATTGGCGAACTGCCGCGTCGTCGCTGCCTATCCGTACGGCAGTCGCGACATCGAATCGAGTTCAAGTCGTATTCCCAAGTACACCGAAACGGTGAAGGGAATGGGGGTCGAGATCGTCGATTCGATCGACGCCTTGCTCAAGCAAGTGGATTGCGTGCTGCTGGAAACGAACGATGGTAAACCTCACCTGGAACAAGCACTTGCGGTGTTCAAAGCGGGGAAGCCCGTGTTTATCGACAAGCCCGTCGGGTCAAATTTGAGCGAAGTTGTTGCGATCTATCGAGCCGCAGAAAAATACCAAGTACCGATGTTCTCGAGTTCATCGCTGCGTTACATCAGCGGAATCGACGCGATCAAGTCGGCTGGTTTCGGAGCAGTCCTCGGCTGTCAAACCTACAGTCCGTGTTCGCTCGAACCGTCGCATACCGATCTGTATTGGTACGGCATCCACGGCGTGGAAGCCTTGTACGCGTGCATGGGCCCTGGCTGCGAGCAAGTGCGGCACCAGTCCACTCCGCACGCCGAGCTTGCCACCGGAAAATGGAGTGATCAGCGACTGGCCACGTTTCGCGGGATCAAGTCAGGGAAGAGCGGGTACGGCGGAATCGCATTCGGCGAAAAAAAGGTACTGTCCTTAGGCGATTACGCGGGCTACAAACCGCTGCTCGTGCAAATTGCCCAGTTCTTTCGAACGCACGAGTCGCCAATCGATGCTGCTGAAACCATCGAGCTTTATGCGTTCATGCAAGCGGCGATGGAAAGCAAGAACCAAGGCGGCCAATACGTAAAAATCGCCGACGTGATGGCGAAGGCAGAAAAAGAAGCCGACGCGTTGTTGGCGGCACAACGTTAGAACCGTGCAGATGTAGGCCGGATCGCAGCGAAGCGGAGATCCGGCACGGGCGTTGGTGCCGAACGTGAATTCACCTTCGGTCGCCGGATCGGCGTCGCTTCTGAGCGACTTGATCCGGCCTACGGAGGCGGATCCGGGTTACCCTAAACGGTCGGTTGCGACGTGATACTGTGGGTCTTCGGACAGATTGACTTCGACGAAGTCGCCGGCGCGGTCGAGCAAACCACGGCATTCGGCGCTGAGGTGCGTCAGATGTAAACGCTTTCCGAGCGATTCGTACTTGTCCGCCAGCGTGTTGATCGCTTCGAGTCCGGATTGGTCATAGACACGAGTGTAATAGAAATCGATGACCACATCATCGGGGTCGTTCGCTGGGTCGAACAAGTCCTTGAACGACGACACCGAAGCAAAAAACAGGGGCCCATGAAGCTGGTAAATCTTGCTGCCGGCCTCGTTGATCGAAATGTCGGCTCCGAGGTTAGCAGCATGCTTCCACGCAAATACCACAGCGGAAACGATCACACCCAGGATCACGGCGGTTGCCAAGTCATGCATCACGACGGTGTAACCAGCCACCAGCACCATCACAGCGACGTCGCTGAGCGGCATGCGGTGAAACATCTTCAGCGATGCCCATTCGAACGTTCCGATCACGACCATGAACATCACGCCCACCAGCGCGGCCATTGGGATTTGCTCGATCCATGGTGACAGAAACAGGATGAACATCAACAAGCAAACCGCGGCGGTGATTCCCGACAATCGGCCTCGACCGCCCGAATTAACGTTGATCAACGATTGGCCAATCATCGCACAACCGCCCATCCCGCCGAACAATCCGCACACCACGTTTGCGGCACCTTGGCCGATGCATTCGCGGTTGCCACGTCCACGCGTCTCAGTGATCTCATCGATCAACGTCAACGTCATCAGCGACTCGATCAATCCGACGCCCGCAAGCGTGATTGCAAAGGGAAAGATAATCCAAAGTGTCTCGAAATTCATCGGAGGCAATTTGTAGTCGAGGAAGAACAGGCGAGGCAGTCCTCCGCTAATCGAAGCCGCGGCTTCGCCTTCGTTTGCCTCAGCCGCTTCGGCATTGGTCGCCGCAGCGACCGCGTTCACGGAATCCACGCGATTTTTTTCCGCAGGCGTCATCGCCACGGTCGAAACATCGAGCGATTGGGATTCGTCGGCGGCAACTTCCTCGGCGGCTGCGCGGCTGGCCGCGATCGCTTTGGCCTTCGCTTGCGTGTTTAGCATATCGCCAACCGTCGCTACCACATTTTCACCTGAACCCGATTCGGATCTCATCAGGTGGTTGATTCCGACCGACAACAACGTGACGGTCAAAATGGCCGCCAATGACGATGGGATCGCTTTGGTCATTTTGGGCAACAGCCAAATGATTCCCATCGTGATCGCCACTAACACCAACATCACCATCAACGGCATACCGCTTAAGAAGGTTAGGTTGCCGCTATCGCGATCCAGCGTTTGAAAGCTGCCGAATTGGGCCATGAAAATGACAATCGCCAAACCGTTGACAAACCCCAGCATCACCGGGTGGGGGACCAAGCGAATCAATTTTCCTAGACGAGCCGCTCCGATCAAGATCTGGATCACACCGCACAGCACCACGGTCGGAAACAGATACTCAACCCCTTGCGTT
>NZ_ANOG01000409.1 GCF_000346295.1 Rhodopirellula maiorica SM1
ATCAGCGAAGCGACTGACGTGGTAAGTGTAGGCATCGAGATGCTTGCGCGTTTGAAAAGCGCAAGGCCATAATTTCACTTTATTCGTCACAACCGGACCACATGCAGGCACTTGCGACTGCGTGAAGGTGCGAGGCATGCTCATTCGTGCAATAAAGAAAACGCGTTTGGCCACGAAGCCAAACCATTGCTGTTCAAGGATGCAAGCGAACGGAGTCAATGAGTCAACGCCGCATCAAAACACACGTGCCCGACCCAAAGGGGTTAGGTTCAACGACAGAGCTGACCGGGCCGCCGCCAATCAGCGTTCCACTTGATTCTCACCCAACCGGCGGCTCCGGTCCAGCGTCTGGTTCTACCGCATTGTCGTGCGCCGATGGCTTTGCCCAGACAGCAAAAGCCGTTTCTGATGCAGCTTCTTACTTTTGTTGGTGTAGACGCTCCAGCTGCCACTTGGCCATGTCACTGACGTAATCCGACGGATCATCAGCAGCAGCCTCGATGACACTTAGTGCCGCCGGATTTCCGGAGTAACCCAGGGATGCAACGGCGGACCGACGCACCTGTTTATTGGAATCTTCCACAGCCAAGCGTTTTAGCAGGGCAAAGACCTCGGGGCGGTCCGAATAGCTTCCCAGGGAGCCAACTGCATTTTCCCTAAGTTTTTCATCCTGCGAATCAAGCAGCGTG
>NZ_ANOG01000410.1 GCF_000346295.1 Rhodopirellula maiorica SM1
TCGAACTTCAAATACAGCACTAACGGTTTGCCGTAGAACTCCGCAAGCCGCCGCGTCGCCGTCGCAATCCCGTCTTGGTCCACGATATCACGTGCTGGCAACAGCATCGCGGTGGGAAAATCAAACTCGCGAAGCACCTCGATCTGATCCATGGCAAACCCGTACGCAGGACCGACCGATGGCACGACCACTGTGTCATCGGCTGTCTCGTCCGCCAACATCTTTAGCAGCGATTCGTATTCCGCAAGCCGAACGTGATAGAAGACAGCGTTGCCGCCATAGAGCAACGAGCGAACTCCGCCCGCTTCGATGTGCTTGATCAGCTTGGCATTTTCAGCGTGATCGATTTTCAACGACGCGTCACGCGCCAACGGGGGAACGGCGATCACGCTTTCGCGAAGTTGGGCAGACGAAAAGGGAGCGGTGTACATGACGGATTCAAACCAGGGGCGAGAGGATTGGGAGGGGGCAGGGGTAGGGAAAGGGGCGATCCAGCGGCAAATTCCGTTCGCGGCCACGCACCGCGAGCCGCAAGAATTTGAACCAACGGGATTGTGAAGGATGCGATTTGAACGCGGATCCTGTTTTAAACGGATCCTTCTTTAATCCGGGATCACTTCGCCGCGAATCAGATCATCGAACGTTTCACGACGCCGAATTAATTTCGCCGCACCATCTTCGATCATCACTTCCGCCGCTCGTGTCTTGCTGTTGTAGTTACTCGCCATCACAAAACCGTAAGCGCCGGCGTTTTCGAGCACCACGTAATCGCCGACCATTGGCAATGGCAGCTTGCGGCTTTCGACGAAACCACCCTCACGCTGCGTAAAGATGTCACCGGATTCACACAGTGGACCACCAATGATCACATCCAACTGCTCGCGCGACGCGACGTCGCCACGAGCGCCACAGACCGAGATCGGATGATAGGCTCCGTACATCACCGGACGCGCCAAGTCATTGAATCCTGCATCGAACTAAAACAAAAACGTTATTTCCCGCTTTCTTCACACTGCGAACTTCGGCGATCAACGATCCGCTTTCGGCACTCAAATAACGGCCAGGCTCAATTTCCAAGTCCAATCGATGGCCGAACGCTTCCCCAAGCCGGTTTCGCGTGGCGTCCCAAAGCTCGAAATACTTGGCCAAATCGACATACGATTCGTCGCTTTTGTAGGGGACCGGCAATCCGCCCCCTGCACTGATCGTCTTTAACGTTCGACCGACCGAAAGTGCGGTACGCTCCATCGCTTCACAGACTTCGCTCAAATGCTCCAGGTCGGTGCCCGAACCAATGTGCATGTGCAGCCCGGTGATGGTGATTCGGCTTTGATCGGCACGACGCAGACACTCGTCAATTTGCTCGTGCCAAATCCCGTGCTTGCTCTGTTCGCCTCCGGTATTGGTTTTCTGGCTGTGCCCATGCCCAAACCCGGGATTGATTCGCAGCGTCACTTCCGCCCCTGGCCGACGTTCCCCCAGCTGGGTGATCATGTCGGGCGACCCGCAATTGACGTTCATCGAATGCTCGACCACCAAATCGAGTGCATCACGGTCAAAAATATCGGCGGTGTAGACAATTTCATGCTTTGCCGCATCGGGACTAAACCCTGCTGCGATCGCGCGGCGAATCTCTCCCGCACTGACGGCGTCGACCACCACTCCCGTGCGACGCATCCGGTCCAAAATCGCCAGATTGCTACACGCTTTTTGTGCATACCGAATGCGGTCAAATGCCGCCAAATCTGCAATCCGCTCCTGAACCACAGCGATATCGTAGACATAGAGAGGCGTGCCAAAGGATTTTACGAGATCAGCAATCGGCTGACCCGCAATCTCGGTGCGGGCCGTAGAGAAAGTGGGCACTGTAAGCATTTTGGATTAGCGAACCGCTTCTAAGGAGGCAAAGGAATCAGCGAAGGAACAATCAAAACAGTGTACCCGCAAATCAAAAATCGCCCAGCCAAGGTTCGCTGTTCCTGTCCCGCATTTCCGATAGAAGCCAAGCTTCGCCCCACTCCACGGTGCCAGAGCGACGCATCGGACCGAAAACACAGCCCATCGTCAAAATCGCCGTGCTTATCTCACCCTACCGACCGCCCACTTCATGCCGCTTCGCGCAACGCTGCGAAGCATTTTGTAGCGGCAGGGCTTGGCCCAATGCCGTCTACTTTGGTAGCGACAAAGCGCGAGCCGTCCGGTTGAGGCGAGTGAAACGTTCGGTGTAGATCGGGCGGGCCCCGCACCGCACCGCTACAAACGCCACCCGTTTAGTGCCAAAGTAGATGGCGTTGGGCTTATGCCCTTCGCGGCCCTCCAGACGACACCCCTCTGATGGATAACGCACAATGTCATTTTGCTTGACGATCACAGTCGAATTAAGCAACAGAGCGCGGCGGCGGTCGCCGCAGAATTCGCTGCTCGCGGGAAGGCGACCGACCACAATGCCCTAACTCCTCGGATTCATATCCCGCATTCACCGGCCGATAATCCCGCTGGTTACCGCAGCGAAGCGGCCTGGGGGAGATGATATTCGGCAGTGCCCCGGGAGAGAAAAAACTGCACCGAGGCAGACTGGGCAGCGGATCTTTCATCCTGTCCTAAACATGACGTCGCTCGGTAAAAACCAGACGACGTCAAACCGCTCGAATCATCGAAATGTGTGCACCCAACAAGGGTTTTATGAATTCCCTTGCGCACCTTGCGAATTGACTTCGGATTCGGTCGATTTCGAGGCATTCTCCATCGCGTCCTGCACCTGCTTGCGAGGCCCTTGTGGTCCGGGGCGACGACCACGGCGACGGCCTTGCTGCAGCGGAATGAAGCGACCCGCGACCGGCTGCAGCAACTTGCTGATGCACAGCTTGTTGATACTCAAGTTCATCTCGGCACTTTCGACCTTCAGTGCGTCATGCAAACTCATTGGCAAGCGAATAGTGATCATACGCTCAGGCTCTGCCGAATCGCCTTTGGAAGGGTCCTGGCTACGCATGGCCGCGACCATTTCTTGCAGCTCCGCGAATTCGTCGCTGGCTTCAAACTGACGCATGCTCTCGGAATCGGGAAACAGCTTTCGCACGACGCCATCGACGCCCAACATCTCGCGATAGAACACGACCCAGCTGCCAGTCTTGGCAAACGCCTCCTGCGCCAATCGCAAAACCTCTTTCCCTTTTTGCTCATCAGGAACATTGACATTGAGCGGAGCAATATCCAACCGGGGGGCAATTGCGTCGGTTTGCTCGGGTGAAGGATCGCTGGCGTATCGGAGTTGGGAGTTGGTATCGGCTTGAGACATTTCGAGGATCTTCCTTTCCTATGGCTGTGCCTGGTCGGCACGTCGTGTGGGTGTTTGTGCGGCTATCCTCACACCCAGTCAAACGCCACTCCCGAACCTATGCTTTCAAAACAACTTAGGCCCATTGCTAGCCCTCTGCCCAAATCGCAGGCACACCTGCTGCAGCCAAGGCAACGGCGACGTGCACAAAAACCAAGCACACCCTCCATGTGCATTCGCCAAGTGTCCACCTCGGACACCAGGGAGGCCACAAGAAAAAGAACATTTTAAAATGCAGCAAATAACGGCATTTCTACCGATTTGAAGATTTTGTTTGTTTTACAAGCATTTCAGGTTGCCCGTGCACCAAGCCATGCCGGCCGACCAAGACCCACGACGGAACAACAGACCCGTTGAGACACCTTCACAAAAACACCACAAGAGGGGGAAGAACAGAAAACGACTATCCCTACGCAATCAATCCCATGGGTCAACCGCCGAGACAGCAACTTCCTAACCTCTTCGGCAATCGGACGCCCCGCTCAGCGCCACTTCCTAAGACCGCTGCGAAACCCTGCGGATCGACCGACCTGAGCCCGCCAAGCTGAACCAGTAAGATCACGACGAGGCCCCGGGCCAGCCCGCCCGCAACGCTCATATCAGGCATTCGAAAAACGACAGGCAACACCAAATGAGGGGGTCGTCTAAAATGACTCTGACAACGGGGATTGGTGTCTTCTTCGAGCCAGTCGGTCTGCTGCGACCAAGCAGGACGGCGAAGCACAGAAACGTTAACGACAGCGATCTTGCATCCGTACTCTCGCCGGCAGCAACCAACGCAGCGGCGTCAATTCGCAGCAAGCAATTTGGCTCACTCAGGAGCGCTAGCAAAATATCTCAACCACCAGAATGGCGTGGGCTAGCGAGTCATGACGGAATCACAGGCGTCGGCGAGCAGACTAACCGCGCGGTCAATCTGGTCCCGCGACGTGGTCCACCCGAGGGAGACTCGGATGGTACGACGAATCTGTGTTTCAGTCCGTCCGATCGCCTTTAGCGAGCGAGTGATCTCGTCGGGCGGCTGAGCCGACTGGGCGGTTGCAAAGACCAAATGCCGCGCCGCTTTTTGGATTGCCCCTGCGTCACAAGGCATCTCGATCGCCATCGTGTTCGCGATCCGTGGCGTCCCACTCGCGAGTAAAATCGGCGACTCACCAAGGGAAGATTCAAGACCGTTAAGAAACCGGTCACTTAGCTCGCCAAAGTTGTCCGACACCTCACTTTCGCAGCGGCTGGCCAGATGTGCTGCGGCGCCCAAACCGATACAAGCGGGGATGTTTTCGGCACCCGGTCGCAGCCCCATTTCGCGAGGCTCGCCGTGGCAGATTGGCGACAGGTGGAGGCCCCGTCGAACATAGACCGCCCCACTGCCTTTGGGGCCATAAAACTTGTGCCCACTGACCGCAACCGTGTCGGCGCGAAGCTGCGAAACGTCGACCGGTAGCTTGCCAAAAGCTTGAGTGGCGTCGCAGTGAACAGACACCCCCCGATTGTGACAAACATCCGCCACTTCTCGGACTCTTTGCAGCGTTCCGAGGACAGGATTGGCGAGCTGCAAACAAACCAGTCGCGTGTTGGGACGCAGCATCGATTCGACTTGCGCCGGGTCAACCACCCCATTTTCTTGACATGGCACCAGCTCCACATCCACTTGGTCACCGGAGAGCGAAAACGCCGCTGCCAGCACCGAGTCATGCTCAAGCTCGCTGACCAAGACATGGATACGGCCAGTACCTGTCCTATCGCCTGAAACCGTATCGCCCGAGCCTAGCGCCGAGCGGATGGCCTGGGAACGACTTGCGGGTGCCGCGTTCAATTGGCCGCAGATCGCCAAATTATTGGCCTCAGTTCCACCGCTGGTGAAGACAATTTCAAAGGGATCGCAGCCTACCATTGCGGCCACCGATTCTCGTGCCTGCTCGAGTGACTCGCCCACCGCCTGGGCTTGCGAGTGTTCTTGCCCAGGCAACATAAAGTGCGTCGCCCAGTACGGCTGCATCGCCTCGAGCACCGAAGGAGCGAGGGGCGTGGTTCGATTAAAATCCAAATAGATCAATGGTCAGGCACAAAACAAGAGAAGACGACGCCGGGCGAAAATCATCACAGCAAACAAAACTCGCCGGTCGAATCGGCGATGCCGCGGGCATGCTGACGCGACGCGGAAGCGAACAAACAAGCAACGAGCCGCCGAAGTGACCACCGACGCTAGCAAGAATTCTACAAAAATCCGCCCCGCCCCTTCTACGGAGTGGCACGAAGGCAATAATGCGGATTGGCATTGTAATGGACGCTGCGACATCGCCCCAGAGTAGTCGCCAGCCCCAGAAAAACCAGCGTTAGCCGTCGAAGTGGCAACCGCCGGGGAAGAGTCAACGCAGCTGCCGATTTGGACGGTCCCGGGCATCGGGGCCGTGTTCGAGAGCGAAAATAATTGGCTTTCCGCAGTCAGGCGGGTTTGCACTGAAGCAGTGAACAGGCGATAATCATTACCGTGTCGGATTGTCTTTCCCACATAAACACAACACCCTCTCTCTCGTCCGGTCCTTGTCTTACGGAGCGACGAAATGAA
>NZ_ANOG01000411.1 GCF_000346295.1 Rhodopirellula maiorica SM1
GTCAAGTGTTGGAAATGTTTTACGACCGCGTACGTGATTCCAACCCTGATTTTCTCGAAGCCTACATTGCGACCGCCGAGTTGGCGATAGAAAAAGGCGATTACAAGGTGGCAGCGGAGACGCTCGCCGAGGCCGAGCGGATCGATGACACGGATCCGCGGACAAGCTATTTGAAAGCACGCGCATTCGAATCGTCGGATGCCGATGTCACTACCGAGGCTTTGCAACGAGCACTCGAATTGAATCCGAACCATGTTCCCAGCTTGCTGATGCTGGCCGAATTGGCCTTGGATCGAGAGTTGTATGACGATGCAAAATCGTCGATCGCCGAGGCGTTGAAAATCAACCCATCCGAACCGGATGCTTGGGCATTGCGAAGCGTGATCGCCCATCTCGAAGGCGACTCCGAACGTGAACAGAAAATGCGTCTCAAAGCGCTTAGCACGTGGAATGAAAATCCGCGTGTGGATTATTTGATCGGTAGCAATTTGTCGCAAAAGTACCGGTTTGCCGAGGGTGCCGCGTACCAACGTCGCGCTCTCGAATTCGATCCCGACTATCACGCTGCCAAATTTCAACTCGCTCAAGACCTTCTTCGTTTGGGCAACGATGAAAAGGGATGGACGCTGGCACATTCGGTCGCGGAAAACGATCCTTACAACGTCATCGCCCACAATTTGCTGACGCTTCATGACCGAATCAAGGACTTTAGTGTTTTAGAATCGGGCAATATTCATGTACGGATGGATCCCGAGGAAGCGGACCTGTACGGCGAAGCAGTGCTTGAACTGCTGACCGAGGCGCGAGCGACCTTGTGTAAGAAGTACGACATCCAACCGGATGCTCCGATCATGGTCGAGATTTTTCCGGAACAGAACGATTTTGCCATCCGCACTTTTGGATTACCCGGCGGCGCGGGTTACTTGGGCGTTTGTTTTGGTCGCGTGATCACGGCAAACAGTCCAGCCAGTCAGGGTGAGCGACCGCATAACTGGAAAAGCGTGTTATGGCATGAGTTTTGTCATGTCGTCACACTCGAGAAAACCAAGAACCGCATGCCTCGGTGGCTCAGCGAAGGCATTTCGGTCTATGAGGAACGGATGCGAAATCCGGCGTGGGGCGAGTCGATGACGCCTCAGTATCGCGAAATGATTTTGAGCGAATCGCTAACCCCAGTCAGCAAGCTGAGCTCGGCGTTCTTGAGTCCGCCGTCCCCTTTGCACCTGCAGTTTGCCTATTACGAGTCCTCGCTCGTGATCGAATTCCTGATCGAAAAGCACGGACTCGAGTCACTCAAAACGGTTCTTGTGTCCCTCGGTGACGGGCTGTCGATCGACGACGCGTTGACGCGATCGGTCGGATCACTCGATCGACTTGATGTCGAATTTGCAACCTACGCACGTGAAAAAGCGTCATCGTTTGCTCCCGATGCCGATTGGTCGCGGGACGAACTGCCGAACGATGCGTCGACGGCGGAACTCGCCAAATGGGTGGAAGAGCACCCAGCGAATTATTGGGGATTGCGAAGTCTGGCCGAAGCATGGATTGCGGAGAAACAGGACGAAAAGGCATTGCCAGTACTCGTGAAAATCGTCGAACTTGGCGCGGTAACGCCGGAGCGGGACGGTCCGCTGGAATGGTTGGCCGATGTTTATCAGCGATTGGACCAGGAAAAACGCGAACGAGAAATTCGCGAAAAAGTTTTAGCAATTTCCAGCGATGCTTTGCCCTCGTACCGGCGTTTAATCGAGATTGCGACGAAACACAACGACTGGCAAAAAGTGTTGAAATACAGCGAAGAAATGCTGGCGATTCAGCCACTGCAGCCGTTTGCCTATCAGCACATGGTTGTGGCCGCAGAGGAACTCGATAAGCCCGGAAAAAAAATCAGACCGTTAAAAGTGCTGTTGCAAATGGATCCGATCGACCCCGCCGCACTGAATTACAAACTCGCACGTGCTTGTTTCGAAACCGACGACACCACGTCTGCCAAACGGCACGTATTATCGGCTTTGGAGGATGCACCGCGTTACCGCGATGCTCATGGTTTGTTGTTGGAGATCGTCGCAAAAGAGCAGTGAGCGACGACCGTAGTTGATTCTGTAAGTGCGATATCGAATCAGAGAGAAATAAGCGGAGAGAAAAACAAAATGATCACGCGACGTTCCCTACTGATTGGATTGCTGTTAGTCATGGTTGCCGGAGCCGCGTTGGCACAACGTGGATGGCGGTGGCGCCATGCGGGCCCGCACACCGAACGCAATGGCGTCCCCGATTGGGAAGTCGATCCCAATTTCCCCGGTGATTTGTTTACTTTTGTGCGTATCAAATACGATTCCTACGGCGGACGCGGGGGTGGCGGGGGTTGGGCGACCGATTACCGCGACAGCGATCTGAATTTTTCACTCCGCTTGCAACAACTGACCTCGCTCAAGGTCAATCCTGAACCGATGGTCTTGGAATTAACCGATGATCGGTTATTTGACCATCCGTTTATTTATATCATCGAACCGGGCAGCTTGGTGTTCAGCCAAGCGGAAGTCGCAGCGCTCCGCCGCTACTGTTTGAACGGCGGTTTCTTGATGGTGGACGATTTTTGGGGCGATTCCCAATACGAAAACATGCGACGCGAGCTGAAACGAGTCTTTCCTGATCGTGATCCGGTCGAAGTCCCGCTTTCACACGAGATCTTTCACAATGTTTACGATCTAAAAGAGAAGCCGCAAGTGCCGTCGATTAACGTGGCGCGGCGCAGTATGGCGGGCGACACTGGATCGTACGAATGGGCTTCCGACGGCAGCGATACCAGCACACCTCACTACCGCGCGATCCACGATGACGAAGGACGAATCATGGTCTTCATTTGCCACAATACCGATCTCGGTGACGGCTGGGAACGCGAAGGTGAAAACCAATGGTATTTCGAAGAGTTTTCCGTCAAGAAAGCCTACCCCATGGGAATCAACATCGTCACCTACGCGATGACCCACTAACCACCCGCTTGGCAAAAATTGCAGAGATCCGTATCACCCCGAGGAAAGCAGCATGAGCACTGAAGCATTGTCGGTGGAAGACGAAGCACGCACGGTCGAACAAATTCGCGATGGCCGTGAACGAATTTACGCCGAGCTTTCCAAAACCATCATCGGTCAACACGATGTGATCGAGCAATTGCTGATCAGCCTGTTTGCAGGTGGACACTGTCTAATCACCGGCGCACCGGGGTTAGCCAAAACGCTGTTGGTTCGCAGTGTCGCTCAGATCTTTCATTTGAAGTTTCAGCGAATCCAGTTCACGCCCGACCTGATGCCCGCGGATATCACCGGCACCGAGATTCTCGAGGACTCTGGCGATGGGCACCGCAAGATGGCGTTTGTCAAAGGCCCGATCTTTGCCAACGTTGTCTTGGCCGACGAAATCAACCGGACGCCCCCAAAGACGCAGGCCGCATTGCTCGAAGCGATGCAGGAACATCAAGTCACCGCCGCTGGGCGTCGCTATCCGTTGGAAGAGCCGTTTTTTGTGCTGGCGACCCAAAATCCGATCGAGATGGAAGGAACGTATCCGTTGCCGGAAGCTCAACTGGATCGCTTTATGTTCAACGTCTTGATTGACTATCTGCCGCCCAAAGATGAGTTGGCGGTGGTGATGCAAACGACTTCACAGCGTGCTGAACCGATCCAACCGCTGTTTACCGGCGAAGACATCTTGCGGTTTCACCAAACGGTGCGCCGCGTGCCGATCGCCGAGGAAGTCGGTGCCTATGCGGTTCGCTTGGCTGCATCCACACGGCCCGATCGCGATCAAACTCCTGATTTCATCAACCAATGGGTCAGCTGGGGCGCGGGGCTGCGTGCGGCACAAACGCTGGTGCTCGGGGCCAAAGCGCGAGCGTTGCTGTCGGGGCATGCCCACGTGCGAATCGATGATATCCGCGCCCTCGCCCATCCCACGCTGCGTCATCGTGTCTTGCTTAGCTACAAAGCCGAAGCCGAAGGTGTCACAATCGAAAATGTGATCGATCAATTGCTGCAGGCCGTATCGACGGAGATGTCGTAATGGTCCAACCTTCGCGTGGTGACATTGCCTCGATTGATCCGTCAGCAGTGATGCGGATCAAGAATCTGCAACTGAGGGCCAAGACCGTCGTCGAAGGCTTTTTCGATGGGCTACACCGTAGCCCGATGCATGGATCATCGGTCGAGTTCAGTGAATATCGTCCCTACACCATTGGGGACGATCTGCGTGGTTTGGATTGGAAACGATTTGCACGCAGCGATCGCCTGTATATCAAAAAGTTTGAAGACGAAACGAATCGAAATTGTTATCTATTGGTCGATCAGAGTCGTTCGATGGGCTACGGATCGATCGAGTATACCAAGATCGACTACGCACGAACGTTGGCAGCGACGTTCGCTTATTTTCTGTCGCTGCAACGGGATTGTGTCGGGGTGCTGACGTTTGACGAGACGATTGGCGAATTCATTCCCGCTCGACGCCGAGTCGGTCATCTACATCAAATGTTGGTAGCGCTATCGCGTCCGCTCGGCGGCAAAGGAACCGACATTGATTCGCCGCTGAAACAGATTGCCAATCTTGTCGGACGACGTGGTTTGGTCATCTTGATCTCGGACTTGTTGACCGCCACCGACTCGCTGCGAACCAATCTAGCCTATCTAAGATCACGTGGACACGAAGTGGTGATTTTGCGGACATTGGATCCGGCGGAAGTCGATTTCAAGCTCGAATCGCCCAGCATGGTTTTGGACATGGAAACCGGACGCGAAATCTATTTGGATCCCGAGGCTGCTGCCGCTCAATACCAAGAACAGTTTGCCGAGCACCGAAAACAACTGCAAACCGTGTGCAGTTCGTTAGGCGTCAGTCTGCATGAACTCGGGACCCACGAACCACTTCACGAATCGTTGTTCCATTTGCTGAATTCACAACAGCAACGGCCGCGTGGTGCCACACGCGCCGGAATGCTGGCTCGGTCCGCTCGCAGTGGAGGCACTTCATGAGTTTGTTGGCCCCATTGTATTTTGCCGGAGCCTTGGCGATCGGGTTGCCGATCCTGTTCCACTTGATTCGCCGGCAACCCAAAGGGAACATCGCGTTCAGCTCGTTGATGTTCTTGAAACCCACGCCACCGCGATTGACGCGTCGCAGCCGATTGGACAATTGGTTGTTATTGCTGATTCGATCGTTGGCGATCTTGTTGCTCGCTGCGGCATTCACACGTCCTTTTTTTCGAACGGAGTCCCTGACCGATTCCGAAGCCACGGGGCAACGATTTGTGATGTTGCTTGATACCAGTGCCAGCATGAAACGGGCTGGCGTTTGGGAGCAAGCGATCGAGCAAGTGGACCGCGTGATCAGCGAACTCGGCCCAAATGATCATCTCGCAATGGTCGTCTTTGACCACGAACCCAAGACGCTTTTTTCATTAGAGCAGTCCTACGAATTAGCCGCCGACCAACGTTTCTCGGCTGCTCGGCTATCGCTTCAGAATCTCGCTCCATCGTGGCAAGATTCTGATTTGGGGCGAGCTCTTGTTTATGCTGCCGACATCGCCGCCGCCAGCGAAGCGGATCTCGAAGACGGTCAGCACGATGCCGCTTTAATCCTGATTAGCGACATGCAATCGGGTAGCAAGATTGAAAATTTACAGCGTTTCAGTTGGCCCGAGAACGT
>NZ_ANOG01000412.1 GCF_000346295.1 Rhodopirellula maiorica SM1
GTGTGCCTTGGCCCGCAAGCTCATGGGATGGGCTTTGTTTTTGGTGGAAAATGCCCACCTACCGCCTGATAGGTTGAGACTATGTTCGTTCGGCTGCTCGCTGCTTTTATCGTTGTCCCGCTGGTAGAGCTCTATTTGCT
This sequence comes from Rhodopirellula maiorica SM1, assembly GCF_000346295.1. Lineage (GTDB taxonomy): Bacteria > Planctomycetota > Planctomycetia > Pirellulales > Pirellulaceae > Novipirellula > Novipirellula maiorica. The sequence goes on from NZ_ANOG01000412.1 coordinate 141, forward strand.
GCTGCAATTGGCAGATGCGACCAGCGGATTGACGGCGTTTGCAGTCGTCATTGCCACCGGAGTAATGGGGTCATTTTTGGCTCGTCGTGAAGGGGCCAACGCGTGGTTCCGGTTTCAGAAGGCACTCGCCGAAGGCCGGATGCCCAGTCGTGAAATCCAAGATGGGTTGATGATTGTGGCTGCTGCCGTGATGTTGCTGACCCCCGGGCTTTTGACCGACGCGTTGGGATTCTTGTTGTTGGTCCCCACTGGCCGCAGCTTGATACGTCGTTTTGTGCTCAGCCGCTACATCGGTTCAGTGCGTGTTCATGTCGCCGGGCAACAGGCCGCCGGAGGAGGGACGCAGGAGGATTCGGATCTCGATTCGCCCGTTTACACCACGCGAAGACCGAGTTCGTCTAAGACGATCGATGCGACTTCGTATCACAAGACCCATGAATAAGTGAACTGCAAGTCGCGTGCAGCAGCCAATCGTCGGATACCATCGGGATGACGAAGACCACTGGGTGGCCGAGCTCGATTGTGGCCACAATCAACATGTGCGTCATGATCCGCCTTGGATGAATCGCCTCTGGGTGACCACCGCCGCAGGCCGCGAGTCGCGGTTGGGAGTGATGTTGGAATGCAAAAAGTGCGACGAGAGAGCGCCCCGCGACAATCCTTAGGCGACGCTCGATTCGAATTGCCTCGCTAGCCGATTCGGCAGCCGGATGGTCCAATGGAGGCCCATTTCATCTGCCGCGTTCCTTTTTTAACATCCGATACGTCGATGGTTCACGATCCCACGGTGCTAGCGAGCGTCCAGTCCATTCATGAGGCCGAAACGCGAATTCGCGACAATGTCCGCCACACTCCGCTGTTGCCCAGCGCGAGGTTATCGCTTGCGTTTGATGCCAATGTCCTACTGAAACGCGAAGATTTGCAGGACGTTCGCAGCTACAAAATTCGTGGCGCGTACAACCGGATGACCCAATTGACATCGGCCCAGCGAGCGGCGGGTGTGGTTTGTGCCTCGGCAGGCAACCACGCACAGGGATTTGCATACGCTTGCAACGCGATGCAGATCAAGGGACGCATCTATATGCCCGCGGTGACCCCCAAACAGAAAGTCGACAAAGTTCGCATGTTTGGCAAAGAACACGTCGATGTGTTTTTGGTGGGTGATACGTTTGATGATGCGGCGGCCGAAGCGCACAAGGCAACTGCCGAAGGATTGACGTACGTGCCGCCGTTTGATGATCCTGC
>NZ_ANOG01000413.1 GCF_000346295.1 Rhodopirellula maiorica SM1
GATATAGATCGATGGCACGAATGGGGTGAAAGCGGGGCGCTGAATTTGCCACCCGCAACTCGAGGCAACCCGCAGCTCTAGGACGTCAGCGCCATGTCGACAACTTTGACCAGTTCTCGGCCGGTGCGGCGGCGAGCCCATTGTTTCAGCTCAAATTGCGCCGACCAAGCACTGTGGCACACCTTAGCCCACCACCGGGGCGCGACGACGCGTAATTGCAATAGAGGTGTCGGCTCGGCGCCGCTGCGTGCCTTGTAGGGCTCGTCGCCTCGCATGTATTCGATCCCGCGAAGCCCCTGGTCGTGGACGTACTTGAGCGTGTTCACCGCAAGAATTCGCCCCGGTTCGAGATTGGCTGCGTCGAGATCAAAACCGCTGCTATAGATATACAGCAGATCATCGGAAAGGATTCCTAGCTCGCCGCCGATAATCCGCCCATCCAACCGCAGCACCGGCAAATACAGACGATCATTGCGAAACATTTCATGAGCCATTTGTGTCACGAAATCACGGAGTTGTTTGTCAGCGTACGTGCCGGGTTCGCCCACGGCGTTCCAGCGACGCTGATGCAATTCAATGATCGCGTCCATAAACTCGTCCACTTGTTCGGTCGAATTCGCAATCACGCGTTCCATTCCAGGCGTTTTGTCAACCGATTCGAGAAACCCTCGCGTCTTTTTGCGAGTCCGTTTGCTATGCCGACTCAGCTGTTGCTCCCATGATTCAGCGGCCTGCAGGAGCCAAGTGCTCATGCGTGACTGCGCGTGAACGATCACGCCTGCTTTTGCGAGTGACGCCGAGAAGCAACGCATCACGGGATCTCCAGCACTGACCCCATCGAGTTCGAGAAAATCCCAGCCCTCAGAGTCAGTGGCGGTGTGTTCGCACAAAAATTGGACCATCGCGTCGACAATACTCTCGGCGTTCGCATCCTGCGGGTCTAAAAGAATCGAGGCAAAGTCAGTGCACGCATTGTTATCCCCGATAAATCGCAGCGTTCGCGGCGAATCAAAACTGCGACAAAGCGGCAAAATTCCACAAATCTGCTCCTCTGCGTCGCGGGCGACCAGCACGTAGGCTTCTAATTGACCGCCAAATTGGTCCCACCACGGCTGCAACCAACTGGTTTGACGAAAAGGAACTCCGCCGGAAAGCGAATTCCATTCTTCGGGACTACCGAACAGGGTGCTAACGCTGCGCAAACATTCGACTCGGTACATCATGGGAGCATCACCGGGAAAATTTCAGGAGGGATTCACCTGAAAATCTAGCCCGGGGGAAGGGTCGCGTACGGACGTAGAGCTAGGTTTCGCTTACAATGCAGCTTGCAAAAAAACGCCGAAGCTTTGTAATCGGCACGACCGTTTTAATCGTCCTACACATCGTTTCGCTGCCAACTCCGCTCTCCGCATTGTCTGCCAGAGACCCTTCCCACCATTTTTGTCCACCTTTATTGTCCTGGAAATCAAATGACGTCATCCCAATGGCTTGTTGGTAAATTGCCGATTGCAATCCTGGTCGGACTCGGATTGCCAACTCTATGCGTTGCCGAATCCCCGCTGTCCCAGCAAAGTGCAACGGCGAACGCGTCGTCATGGTCCGAGTTCCACGGCGTCAATTCGCAAGGGTTTACTGCCGACGGTTCGCTTCCCCAGCGGTGGAACGAAAACGATTACGCATGGCGTCATGACACCGGCGATTACAACGTCGGTTCCCCGATCGTTGCCAACGGTCTTGTGATCTTCTTGGTGTCGGATACCCAAAAACAAACGATCGCCGTCCGAGCCGTAGATTTGAAAACCGGTGAATTGGCTTGGCAGCGCCCGTATCCCCATCACATCAAACGACTGCACTCGCGAAACACGGCTGCGTCCAGCACTGCGACCGCCGACGCAACCCATATTTTCTGTTCCTGGAGCGATCCGGAGCACACGATGTTGAAGTGTTTCGACTTCGACGGCAACGAGATTTGGTCTCGTGACTTTGGAACTTGGCAAAGTCAACATGGCTTTGGTACGTCGCCCCGAATCTTCGGTTCGCTGGTCATACTGTTCAACTCTCAACAGGGCGAACAATTAAGGCAAGGTGATACACCGGGGAAAAGTCGTATGATTGCCGTCGATCGCAACACCGGCGAAACCGCTTGGGAAACACCACTAAAGACCACCCGAACCTGCTACGGTGTGCCAGCCATTTTCCAAGGCAGTGACGGTGTGGCACAAGTGATCGACGCCAACACTGGAAACGGCATGTTTGGCTTGGATGCAAAAACAGGCGAAATGTTGTGGAGTCTGCCCGTATTTGGCGCTCGCTGCTGCAGCACCCCGTTGGTCGTGGGCGACTTGGCGATTGCGACTGCGGGCAGCGGAGGCGGTGGCAACCATCTCGTGGCGGTGCGTATTCCAAAATCCAAAAACGAGAAACCTGAACAGGTTTACCGGATCGATCGGGGATCGCCATACGTTCCGACTCCGGCAAAGAAAGGCAACCGATTATTCATCATCGACGACAAAGGAATCGCGTCCTGCGTTGATGTCACGTCTGGCGAGACCATTTGGAAAGAACGCATCGGCGGCAATTTCGGAGCCTCGCCGATCATCGTCAATGACACGCTGCTGATCATCAGCTTGGATGGCAAAGCAACCCTGCTGCGAGCCAGCGACCAATTTGAAAAATTGGGGCAAGTCGACTTGGGGGGACCGGTCGGAGCGACGCCGGCATATTCAAACGGCCGTTTATTGCTTAGAGTTGGGAATGAGATCCGTTGTTTGGACACGTCCAACGGTTAGCCGCGGTGCCGAAGCGATTTTCGGTCGACCGTAGTGGACAAGGTAACGAGTCCTTTCAAAATAAGGACTGGCGAGGCTCTACGAAAACTTTTTGGCGGGACTCGTGACCTCGACCACGACGTCCAGGACGGGGGGCTCGGGACGGGGGGGCTTGTGGCCTCGGCCGCCATTGCGAATACGAATTGATTCTCTCTTTTCTTAGCACTTTTCATGTCTAGCGTCTCTACTAACGCCGAGCAGTTGATCGGGCGGATCGCTTCGTTTCGCCGCGTTACGGTGGCGTTCTCCGGAGGCGTCGATAGCAGCGTTGTGGCGGCGGCAGCGATGCGTGCGGGATTGGATTCGTTGCTGGCCGTGACAGCGAATTCGCCCAGCGTGCCGGAGTGGCAACTGCAATGGGCCGCTCGAATCGCCCAGCAGATTGGAATTCAGCAACAAGTCGTCGCCACCGACGAAGGCAATCGCCAAGAGTACATTCGGAACGACACCCGGCGATGTTTTTATTGCAAAGAAACACTGTACCGAACCCTCGCTCAATTGGCGGTCCATGACCCCACAACCGTGCTGGTATCGGGCACCAACGCGGACGACTTAGGCGACTATCGTCCTGGGATCGAAGCCGGAAATTTAGCTTCGGTCCAAACGCCGTTAGCCGATCTCGGACTGGGCAAACAAGCCGTTCGAGAATTAGCCCGATTTTTTGGGCTCGAGAACGCCGAGCTACCGGCGTCCCCTTGTTTGGCTAGCCGAGTGGCCTATGGCGTCGAGGTGACGGCCGAGCGATTGTCGCGAATCGAGCAAGCGGAATCATGGTTGCGTGACCGCGGATTCAGCGACGTGCGGGTGCGAGTACACCACGACGAACTGGCTCGTGTGGAAGTCCCACGTGCGGAACTTTCACGTTTACTCGCCGGTTCGCTCGCCGTTGAACTAAACGACACGTTGCGAACCATTGGCTTTCAATTCGTGACAATTGATCTACAAGGCCTTGAATCGGGAAGCATGAATCGGGTGCTTGTTCGGATTGGAGAAACAATTCATTGACTTCGGAAACGCCCTTGCCGACACCACCAGATGAATCCGATCTGGCTTCGTCCAAATTGATTGGCTGCCGACTCGGCGACTATCAAATCTTGCGCAAACTTGGACGCGGCGGGATGGCCGACGTTTACTCGGCGCGTCATTTATCGCTCGGCCGTGACGTCGCGATCAAAATCCTGCGCAGCGACTTTGCACGAGACAAAGATTACGTCACTCGGTTTCGTCGCGAAGCCAAGGCGGCGGCAAAGTTGAATCATCCCAATATTGTCCAAGTCTATGATGTGGGAAGTGTCGATTCGTTTCACTACATCGCTCAAGAATTGGTCGATGGCGAGAACCTCCGTAGCGTGCTTTCCAAACGAGGCTCGTTGACCACCGACGAAGCGATCGATGTGATCGTCGGCGTGGCTTCGGCGATTGAGGTTGCATCGGAAGCATCGATCACGCATCGCGACATCAAGCCCGAAAACATCATGCGATCCGATCGCGGCATCGTGAAGGTTGCCGATTTTGGATTGGCTCGTCTAGGTTTGGATGTTGATGCGACACGAGGCGATTTGACTCAAGCGGGACTGACACTCGGCACGCCACGTTACATGAGCCCCGAACAAGTTCAAGGACACACCGTCGATGTACGAAGCGATTTGTACTCGTTGGGCGTGACGATGTATCACTTGATTGCCGGACGTCCACC
>NZ_ANOG01000414.1 GCF_000346295.1 Rhodopirellula maiorica SM1
CTTAAGCGATCTCGGCTACGCATCGGGTGCCGAAGTTAACGGTCTGTTCTTTCAAGATTTACAAGACGACGAAAATCGAATCGACCCCGTCTTTATCGGCGGCCTTCCCTCGATTCCATAACATTCCCCAGCTCAACCCCACCTCTCTGAATCTGCTATCTATGTGTCGCACCTACCATCTCTGGCTCCTACGACTCGTGGTTTTGTCGACGTTGATCATCAGCCCTTTGGCGATGGCCGACCCACCGATCCCCCAATCGCAGATGCACTTTTTCGAAACCGAAGTGCGGCCGCTGTTGGCGGAAAAATGTTTTGGTTGTCATAACGCAGAGAAGCAGAAAGGCGATCTGCGGCTCGATTCGTTAGGTCACATGTTGCTCGGTGGCGAATCGGGGGCGTCGTTGGTTCCGGGAAAACCGGACGAAAGTTTACTGATCGAAGCGGTTCGCTACGAATCGTTCGAGATGCCTCCCGCAGGCCAGCTCAAAGCCAAACAAATCGCGGTACTGGAGCGTTGGGTTGCGATGGGCGCACCGTGGCCGGGTAGCGATCCCAATGTGGTGCTTCGCGAGCCTCGTGATTTCTTTAGCGAAGAAGATCGAAGTTGGTGGGCGTTTCAACCGGTAGTGAAACCCACGGTACCAAAAACGAGCGGCGAGGAATGGGCACGCAACGAGATCGATCATTTCATCTTTGCTCAATTGCAATCCCACGGCCTCAGCCCGGCCCCCGAAGCGGATCGACATGCACTGGTGCGGCGTTTGTATTTCGACATCATCGGATTGCCGCCGACGCCGGAACAGGTAGCGGCGTTTGTCAATGATCCGGCACCCGACGCGTATGAACGGCTGGTCGATTCGCTACTGGATTCAAAAGGCTATGGCGAACATGCGGCGAGGCAATGGTTGGACTTGGTTCGTTACGCCGATTCCGACGGCTACCGTGCCGACGGTTTTCGTCCTACCGCATGGCGTTACCGCGATTATGTGATCCAGTCATTCAACGACGACAAACCGTACGACCGATTCACTCAGGAACAGATCGCAGCGGATGAGATGTTCCCAGACGACGTCGAGGCACGGGCGGCTCTTGGCTATCTGCGTCACTGGGTTTACGAGTGGAACATTCGTGATGCGCCGGGACAATGGAAAACGATCCAAGAAGATTTGACCGATACGACCGCCGATGTCTTTATGGGACTGGGACTGCAATGTGCCAAATGCCACAACCATAAATTTGATCCACTGTTGCAAAAGGATTACTTTCGCTTGCAGGCGTTCTTTGCACCGATCATGCCCCAAGACATGAC
>NZ_ANOG01000415.1 GCF_000346295.1 Rhodopirellula maiorica SM1
TAAGAAAACGTTCGGCAATAACTTCGGCGTTTCAATAGTCCCCGGAAGGACACGAGCCGTACGGTGAACACACTTCCTCTCAAATGATTGGTAACAAAATTCTAACGACGAACTTATTGCCGAACCGTTCCTAAAATAAGGAAAACTCCTGCCTAACGGCTTAGCCGCTGGGGTTGCGGTCGCCGGTTTCGATGTTGTCGATAGATCGTTTCGATGAATTAAGGACCGGTTTTGGGCTGCCAAATTGCATGCCCGCGATAGACCTTGCCGATCGGGTATTGCGTGCTCGGCGTTACGGCCGATCGCATGATGCGGTCGATTTGTTGCACAATTTCAGGATGCTCGGATGCCACGTCGTGTTCCTCGCCGATATCGTTTTGCAAATCATACAATTGGATCGGTCCAGCCACTCCTAGTCGAACATCCGATCGGATGCCCTTCCATTGGTTCATTCGGACCGCTTGATGGTAGCGGGTTCGGCAATGACCAAAATCCCAATACAGATAATCATGCGGTGTCTTGAGTCGCTGTCCTTTGAGTGCATCGATGATCGAGATGCCATCGTGATTCGCAGGCGGCGTTCCTCCAGCCAGTTCGGCGAACGTCGGCATCATATCTTGAAACGCAATCACTTCGTCGCTGGTCTGATCGGCAGGGATTTGGCCCGGCCAATGCGCGATCAGCGGCACCCGGATGCCTCCTTCGGTTAGGTCGCGTTTGTAGCCACGCAGCGGACCGTTGGTGTCAAAACGTTTGGCTACGTTTTTGTGACCACCGTTGTCGCTGGTGAAGATGATCAGTGTGTTGTCGCGAATCCCACAGTCGTCGATTTGATTGACGATCCGCCCGACATCTTGGTCGAGCATGTGGATCATCGCGGCATACTTTTTCGCCTTCGGTTCCCAGTTGTGATCCGAATACGGTTCGGTCGACGGTACCGTCAAACCATCGGCGTCTTCATGAAGCGACGAAAAATGTGGCAGCGTGTAGGCGGCGTACAGAAAGAACGGTGTCTCGCGTTCACTGGACTCGTCAATAAATTGCAAAGCTCGCTCGGTCAATTCCGTGTGGCTGTAGGTATGGTGCGATTTTGAATTACCGGGCAATTCGAGTCTCGCTTCATTATCGTCGAGATACTCGGGGTAGTAATAATGGGCGTGATCTTGGTTCAAATAGCCAAACCAGGTGTCAAATCCTTGGTTTGTTGCCCGCCCGACACTGCCGGCATCGCCGAGTGACCATTTGCCAACGCCGCCGCAGCGATATCCGGCATTGGTCAATACTTCGGCAAGTGTCGTGTCGTCGTCTTGCAAATAAGTGACATAGTGGGGCACGTTGTCTCGCGCCACGGTATGCCCATTATGCAGCCCCGTCATCAGCACCGATCGAGACGGCGTGCACACCGGGCCGCCCGCGTACGCTTGGGTGAACCGGATGCCTTCGGCTGCCAAGCGATCAATGTTGGGTGTTTTGATGTGTTGCTGGCCATAGCACCCCAGATCACCGTAGCCCAAATCATCAGCCATGATGAAAACGATATTCGGTCGTGGGGGCTCTTCTGCAGCACTAGCGAAACCGGCGACAAACACCGCCGCTAGCGAACTGTATAGACAAAGTGTGAATCGCTTCCTAAGCCATAATCGCATCATGCTGTTGTTCTTGTCTTTTGGAGGGGCTGTCATGGTGAGTAACAAATCGAAGGGGGGATTCGCGGTGATTGATCCACATTAGCGACGCTTCCGCCGCAACAGATACCGCGTGAACGCGATCAGTCCCGCGAATTTGAATTCAGGATCCACGTAATGTTCGATCACATAAAAAGCAAAATAGTAAAATCGACAAAATGCCCAGATGGAAATGCCCAGTAGGACAACCACCTGCATTGTGGGCGTATTTGCGATCAACATTGCCGATGCGAGTATACCGAGCGCAAGGAACAACATCCCCTTGGCCATAATAACTTTCGGATTTTTTAAGTCTGCCATCGTTTTCGGCCCCGTACTTTAGTTGCCCACCGGTACTTTAGTTGCTTAACCTGGTGACGCATTTTTCGTAGCGAAACTCACAGAGAGTTTCGGTTTTACTTGCGGGGACGCAAGTCTCTGCGACTTTCGCTACAGTGAATTCGCGTTTTCCTGATAGGGAAAAATGCTTCACAGCGTTTCGTTTGGACGCTAGCGGCCTGTTGATTTAGTGAGCCGCTCACGCGTCAGCGGCCGGGTTCCACGCATTACCCGGTGCCTTACGGCCCTCGGCTCACTAATTCGATTTGCATTTCGATTAATTCAACGAGCCGTTAGCCTCGTTTCCCATGCTCAACCGCGAAAAGTACCACAAACGGCTAACGGGATTTCGCTCCAGCATTCCTGACTGCGTGCGTGATATTTATCGACGTGCATGATATTTGCAGACTCGTGCAACATCCTGGTGGGGGGACATGTCATAATCATGGTCGCAAGCCCATTCACGCTTGCTCTCCCCACCTCGTTTCGATGAATTCGGAGTTCGTCATGATTTGCAGTCGCTTTTTCTTACCCCTGATCGTGTTACTGATGAGTGGTGTTGTCTCCGACATCGGGCGAGCGGAGGAGGGTTCGGCACTGTCGAGCCAGTATATCCCAGACGATGCGATTGCGGCTGTCTTTATGCCGGTCAACCAGATCTTAAGCGATCCCGAGATGGAAATGTTTCCGATCGAAATCATACAGGCCCAATTGAATGAGAACGTCGGCATCGATCCGCTTCACATTATCAATGTGAAGGTCATTGTTGGTTTTCCGGGACCTGCCGGACCGCAGATTGGGGCGGTAATCGAGTTGTCCGAGGACTATAACATTGACGATCTGAACGAAAATTTGTTCCGATCGACTGAACCGCAGGAAATGGATGGATACTCGGTTTACTCGCTCGATGGTCCGCCGGGAACCGTGCTGCATCGCAAGGATGCGAGAACGCTGTTGATTTCGATGGGCGGATACCTACGCGCGATGTTGGAAGCTAGCGGCGAAACAGGGAAACTACCCACACTGGTTTCAGGTTTAGGACCACAAAAGGGTGTTACCGCTGTCGCTGTATTAGAAGAGATTCGCCCAATCGTGAGCGGGTTGCTTCGTCAAAATGCAGAGCAGTTGCCGGAGCAACTTCGAGAGTTGACCCAGTTTCCGGAACTAACCGATGCACTGATTGTGAATGTTAACTATCAACTTTTGGGCGGAAGTGTCAGCGTATCGGCGATTGCCCGAGACGATGCCACTGCCGCGGAGCTTCAGCGGATCTTGAACGATTCGATCGACTTTGGACGCGATGCCGCGATGCAAATGGTTGCGATGACCAATATGCGAGGCACGGAAACGGACAAGGCGACGGTCAAGTACACAGCACGAGTTGCGGCCAAGCTAGCCGATGCGCTTCGACCCAAAAAATCGGGTAATCGCGTGAACGTACAATTGGAAAGTAATTTTGCCACCACTGGCGTTCTGGTGGGACTGTTGCTGCCCGCGGTCCAAGCTGCTCGTGAAGCCGCGCGCCGCATGACGGCAAGCAATTCCATGAAACAAATTGGGCTGGCGATGCATAATCATCATGCCGCCTTTCGCACGCTTCCCGACCGCGCCATTCGTGACGCTGACGGGAAACCACTACTGAGTTGGCGTGTGAAAATTCTGCCGTTTATCGAACAGCAAGAGCTGTACAGTCAGTTCCACTTGGATGAACCTTGGGACAGCGAGCACAATTTGAAACTGTTGCCGCAAATGCCGGAAACCTATGTCGACCCCAGCGTCCCAGCAGAACCTGGATATACGGTGTTCCAGCTGCCTGTCGGCGAGGAGACTCTTTTTCCAGAGCAAGGTGAACGCAAATTTCGCGACGTGCTCGATGGTTTGTCTAATACGATCATGGTCGTGGAAACCAACCGGTCCATCGCCGTACCATGGACCAAACCTGCGGATGTCGAGATCGATCTCGCTAACCCATTGCCTCAATTGGGGAACACACATCAAGGTGGATTTCATGTGCTGATGGCCGATGGGGCGGTGAGGTTTGTTTCAACAAGCATTGTGCTTGAAACGTTGAAGGCCCTCTTCACATACAAGGGCAGAGAAGTCGTCCGGTTCTAGCCAATCGTCTTCCGTTAGCGAAACTCGCGTACGGCTTGCTAATTTAGCTTTAGGTAGCGGTGTGGCGCGAGCCGCCCGGTTACGGCGAATAAATCGTTCGATTTAGACCGGGCGGCTTGCGCCGCACCGCTACAAATGCCACCCGTTTAATGCCATCTACTTTCGTGGTGGGACTCGCCAGAGTTCCAGGTGTTTCAACAGCAAAGATGTGAATTCTGGCGAATCCCACTACTTGAGCATCTGCAGTGGTTGCCAAAGTAGATGGCATTGGGCGAGGGGCCGCCCGGTTGAGGCGAGTAAAACGTTCGGTTTAGACCGAGCGGCTCGCGCCGCACCGCTACGGAAAGCATCCGGAAAGTTTCCGGGGCGATGTCCGACCCGAGCGTCCCGTTGCGGACGCGAGTCGGGGGACAAGCATTCTTCTTTGAATCCACGGGTTGCCGGGAAAGGGGCAACCCTGTTTGCGTGCAGCGTTTACAATAAGCGATCGTGCAGCGTTTGAGTGGTTCACCCTGATTCTCTTTCTGGCTGACTTCAATGACACGAGCAACCGCGAATGATCGTCGTTCCCGCCGGCAGGATTCATCGCTCTCCGCCGAGCAATGCCGCTTGGACGAAGACCGGTCAAAGACCACGAATTGGCGTTCTTGGGGACCCTATGTAAGCGAACGTTCCTGGGGCACGGTGCGTGAAGACTACAGCAGTGATGGGAATGCGTGGGATTTCTTAACTCATGACCATGCTCGCTCGAAAGCCTATCGCTGGGGCGAGGATGGTTTGGCCGGCATCTGTGACCGCTATCAACTGCTTGTCTTTGCGCTCGCATTTTGGAACGGTCGTGATCCGATCCTCAAAGAACGGTTGTTTGGCGTCGTGCCTCAACAGAATAATCATGGCGAGGACGTGCGTGAGTACTACTACTATTTAGACGCCTCGCCGACCGGATCCTACTTGAAATACCTTTACAAGTATCCGCAGTCCGCATTCCCCTATGAACAACTCGTCCGTGAAAGCCAGCGGCGTGGTATCGAGCAACCGGAATTTGAATTGCTTGATACCGGAGTCTTTGATGAGGATCGCTACTTTGACATTTTTGTTGAATATGCAAAGGCTGATCCCGAAGACATCTGTGTCCGTGTGGAAGTTTTTAATCGAAGCAGCGACCCCGCATCGCTACACGTGTTGCCGCACTTGTGGTTTCGAAACACATGGAACTGGGGCGACGTCCCGCAACCACCGCCCGAGATCTACGACACGCAGGATCCGGAGGGGCAGGCTTGTTTTGTTGCCGATGATTCCGCCGCGACGCCTATCCCTAATTTGTTAACTCAGTACGAGCTTGGCAAACGGTATTTGTATGCCGAGTCGGGCGGCAAGCCGCTATTCACAAACAATGAAACGAACCGTCAGCGATTGTATGGATGTTCCGATCACACGTCGTATGTCAAAGACGCCTTTCATCGGCATGTGATCAATGGCGAGTCGTGTGTGAACCCCGATAATGTGGGCACGAAAGCCTGTGTGCACTACGACAACGTCACCGTGCCGGCATGCGAATCGGTGGTGTTTCGTTTGCGGCTGACGGATCGTCCCACATCGGATGCAATCGGCGGCGTTGACGCGGTCATCGACCAGCGAAAATCGGAAACCGACACATTCTACGACGAACTGCACCCACCCAAAGCCAGCGAAGACGAACGCCGTGTGCAGCGTCAAGCACTTGCGGGAATGATTTGGTCGAAGCAATTCTATTATTTCGATGTCAACAAGTGGCTCGAAGGGGATGATTCGCGAGCCAAACCACCCACGTCTCGCCATCACATTCGCAACGAACACTGGAAACATCTCAATTCGATGCGGATCTTGTCGATGCCCGACAAGTGGGAATACCCGTGGTTCGCGGCATGGGATTTGGCGTTCCAGTGCATCCCATTGGCACTGGTCGATCCTGAGTTTGCGAAGGAGCAATTGTGGCTATTGTTGTTCGAACAATTTCAACACCCCAATGGCCAGATTCCGGCATACGAATGGGAATTCAGCGACCTTAATCCGCCGGTGCACGCGTGGGCCATTTGGCGTGTTTACAACATGGATCGGATTCAAAACGGACGTGCCGATCGCGAGTTTTTGGAAAAGTGCTTTCACAAACTGCTGCTGAACTTCACTTGGTGGGTCAACAAGGTCGATGCCGAAGGACACAACGTTTTCGAAGGTGGTTTTCTAGGCTTGGACAACATCACCACGTTTGACCGCAGCACGCCGCCCGGGGATGGTTCGTCGCTGAAACAAGCCGATGCGACCGGATGGATGGGGATGTATTGTTTGAATCTGATGCGAATCGCGTTGGAGTTGGCGAAAGAGAATAAGACCTACGTCGGTTTGGCGATCAAGTTTTTCGAGCACTACGTTTACATCGGCTCGGCGATGAAAAACATGGGCGGACGTAACTATGAATTGTGGAGCGAAGAGGACGGATTCTTTTTTGATGCGCTGTGTTATCCCGATGGCTCCTATCATCGTTTTCGGCTGCATTCGCTGGTCAGCCTGATTCCGCTGTATGCCGTCGAACGACTCGAAGAAGTTTGGACATCCGAGTTTCCTGAGTTCCAGGCGAACCTGCAGTGGTTCATGCGAAACCGCAGTCACTTGACCGAAGCCTGTTTGGCGACCAGCGAAAATGCGAACGGGAAAGTGCACTTGCTTTCGCTCGTTGATGCGGACCAACTTCGCCGGATCGTTGCCGTTTTGTGGGATGACTCTGAATTTTTGAGTCCCTATGGGCTAAGAAGTCTGTCGAAACATCACCAGCAGCATCCCTTTACGTTTGGTGACCAAACGGTCAAGTACGATCCTGCTGAATCGACCACTTGGCTCAAAGGCGGCAACTCAAACTGGCGAGGACCGATTTGGTGTCCGACTAGTTTCTTGATGATCGAATCGTTGCGAAAGCTTGCGAAGGTGTACGGTGATTCGATCCAAGTTCCCGCAGAACCGGGTGACGATCGAGAAAGTTTGACGTTGTCCGAAGTTGCCGAGGGACACGCCAATCGACTGATCTCGCTGTTCACGCGAGATGCCGAGGGACGTCGAGCCATTTATGGACGCCGTGAAAAGATGCAGCATGATCCACATTGGCGAGATTGCTTGTTGTTTCACGAGTATTTCAATGCCGAAACAGGCGAAGGCCTGGGGGCGAATCATCAAACCGGCTGGACCGGATTGGTCGCCTCGCTGATCGACGAGTGGCGAAGGTAACCCGTTACCCAAGTCGCTTAATTAATCGTTTAACCGTCAGCCGAAGGCGTACGCGCATCCGCTAGCGTACGCCCAATGCCATCTACTTTCGTAGTGGGACTCGCCAGAGTTCCTGGTGTTTCAACAGCAAAGATGGGAATTCTGGCGAATCCCACTACTTGAGCATCCCCTAACGGTTGCCAAAGTCGATGGCATTGAGCGTACGCCTATCGGCTAACGGTTAAACGAAGCATTCTAAAGTCAGATTCATTCAACGAGCCGTAAAGGATTTCTGGCGAAATCCACTACGGCCGTCATTGAATATTGTGAACGGCTATATTTATCGAGTGTCCCATTGGCAAAAACAATCGTTTCCTTAATTGGTCCGGCAGATGGATATCTTTGACTCGCTTCCAAGCACAGGCACGTTGATCCTCTTGGGGCTTCCGCTGCTTTATTTTTTAGCCACTCCGTTGATCATCCTGGCGACCTTTCGTACCGAAGCGTTTCCAACGATCGATCCGGTGCCGCCGGAGGATCCGCTACCGGAAGTGGTTCGGCAGCGTTTTTTTGAAGTCCATGAATCGTTGACGGGTCTAGGATTCAGCAACGAGGGAACGTTCTTTTTGCCGCAAGCGGTGGCGAACGTAAAAAGTTTGATTGTGGTGTTTATCAACCGAGCGGAGTCGACGGCCGCGGTGTCGGCCGTGATGTTTACTGAGTTAAACGGCAGTTGGAGTGTGCAAGAAGGATTTACAGAGTTTTGTACACGGTTCGATGATGGCAGCGAGATCAATACCGGCAATCAAAAAACGCTCGGGGCGTTTCCGGTGCCCGCGAATTGTATGTCAACGCAGCACCCTCCGATTCAGAATGTTGCTGATTTGTTTGCAGCTCATCAAGCAATCAGGCGACACTATGCGCTGCGGCGTCGGCCACAGAATCGGCTTGACGATCAATTTAATGGCGACGTTGCCGCCTACATTTCCGCAGGGATGACCGCGGAATTCGAGTATGCCAAGAAGTGTGGCTATTTGCGATACCTCGGTGGCGATCAAGATGGATTTAGCGCCGCAATGCAGTCATCGCCCTACCGGCCACCTGCGCAATTGAACAAGCCGCAAT
>NZ_ANOG01000416.1 GCF_000346295.1 Rhodopirellula maiorica SM1
CTACTTGACGTTCGTGATCGGCAGCTCGTCGCGTTCGCTGCTGACGCTCCGCAGCATCCGACTGCTTCGCGTCTTTCGCGTTCTGAAACTGTGGCGGATGATGAACGAGGCCGACGAACTTTCGTACGCCATCTGGAGCGCTCGCAACAAGATCGTTGTCTTTCTAGCAGTCGTGTTGGTCGCTGTGACAATCAGCGGAGCTCTGATGTATCACGTCGAAACGCTGCTATTTAACGTGGACGATGTAACGCACGTTAATCCCGACAGCCACTTTACCTCGATTCCTCAATCGATGTACTGGGCAATTGTCACCATGACCACCGTGGGCTACGGCGATGTCGTCCCGAAGACGTCCATTGGCAAAGTCATCTCCGCGGTACTGATCCTGCTGGGATATAGTTTGATCATTGTGCCCAGTGGTTTCGTGAGCGCAGAATTAGTGGGGCTGAGGTCAGACGAAAGCCAGAGTCGCGAACAACACCCCTGTTCGGTTTGCGAAGTCACCAGCCACTTGAAAGACGCCAAGTACTGCTATCGCTGCGGAAACCTGCTGCAATAGTCGCCGACGTCTCAATAGTCGCCCGACGTCTCCGACGTCGGTATCCCACTAGCCGACGTCGGAGACGTCGGGCGACATTGGCTATCGCGGTTTGTTGGGGTTCGCTGAAACCTGCAGCACCGCGCCGGCGGCATAGCGATCGGCCACGTGCAATTGCAAATCACGCTTGATCATCTTGCGATGCGTTTGCAATACCAACTCAGGCCGATTGTTGTGCTCGGACAAGTGCCCGAGACATGCCCACTGCAACCGTGAACTTGCTTTTCGGCTTAGCAGGTCGGCCGATTCTTCGTTGGACAAATGGCCTCGCGAGCCGCGAATCCGCTTCTTTAGCTGCTCGGGGTAGGGACCGTTGTGCAGCATCGCGGGATCATAATTGCTTTCCAGGATCACGGCGTCGAGCGTCTCTAGGACATCATCCAGATCACAATCCACGTGACCGATGTCGGTCAAAATCCCCAAACGGCTTGAGCCATCGTCGACGACAAAGGCAACGCTGTCACACGCGTCATGCGGCGTGCACAGCGTCTCGACACGAACACTTCCAAATGCCAGCGTGCTGCCCGAGTCAAAGTGGTGCAGCTCATCGACACGGCCAATTTTGGCTTTCTTTTGTGTCGCCTGCATTGTTGGCGTCGACACATGGATCGGCAGCCCAAACTTTCGCTGAAACACCCCCATGCAACGCACGTGATCACTGTGCTCGTGCGAGATGATCAGCGCGTCGATGTCGCGGATATCTTTGCCGTGCGCGGCCAGTCGTTTCTCGGCCTGCGTCCCACTAATACCAGCATCAAACAGCAACTGGACTCCGTCGGCTTGGACGTAGACGCAATTTCCGTTGCTTCCCGATTGCAATGTGATGACTTCCATGCCGGCATTCTAACGTGGCAGAGTCCCAGTTCCAGTCCCCCGGTTTTCGGTCGCTTCACGGTTGCGATCCGCGACCAATAGCGACTCGGGATGTGACCAGCAGGATTTGACGAGGTTGCAAATGATGGAAATCTTGCATCTGCACCAAGCATTGACTTTATTGCCAAAAAGATCCGTTCGGAAGAGCATTGTTGTTTGGCGTCCGCTATCACGCATCTGATACAATGGAAGGAAGTGATAGGCCCGATTTGCATTCCGGTCCAATCACTCCTCTCGCGACGATCCGATACATCTCTTCTCTTTGGATTTGCTTCAATGACTGATCACCAAAAACCTGAAGTGCTGACCAGCGTTGCCGACGACGTCGAAGCCGCCGTGATCATTGCCGCATTGGAATCCCAGAACATCAAGGCGACGGCGACGGGCGGCTTTACTGCGGGCTTTCGCACCGAGACTCCGGGGCACGTCGATGTCCTGGTCCGCCACGAAGATTTGGAACAGGCCCGCGCGGTCCTCGCCGAAATCGAACACAAACCTGTCGATTGGTCCAAAGTCGATGTGGGCGAACCCGAAGACGAATAGTGCGGATGTGAAACCAGAGTTACGACCGCGTTTGTTTCTTACAACCGCAAATACGCCGCTTGAATCTCGGACTCGCCATACTCACGCTCGAACCGACGAATGGTGAAATGGGCGCGGGCGAGGTCTTGATAATGGTCGATGAAATAACTGTTGATCAACGCGCCGCCGACCGCGCCGATGACCGGAATCGCTTGCGCTGCGATTTTCTCACTGACCACGACGCCAAACCGCTTGGCGATCATCCCCATCAATTTCACTAATGGTGGGGCGGCGGTATCCGCGACGCCGAACTTCAACACATACTTCGACGCGTCGGCAACCTGTTTGGACATCGCTGCTCGCACGGCAAAGTAGCCCACTTCGGTTTTATCGTCGACGTCCGACTGGCCACCGTCGATGGCAAACACTTCCAAGCATGCCAATCGAGTCCGCACGTCGGTTAAATCTTCGCCTTGGCTACGGGCAATGTCCGCAATGCTCCGCAAGATTAGCACCGTCGACACCGGCAATTCGATCGCGACAGTGGTCATCCCAAATGCGCCCCCGGCGGCTCCGGAAATGCCAGCTAACAATTTGTGCGTTAGCAGTTTCGGCTTGCCTTCCTTGGTATCGTGACCGAGCGTTCGAAGTGCCACATCCATCGCAGCGGCGAGCGATTTATCGATCGCAGCGTGAATCGTATCCTCTGCAACACTGGGCAGCATTTTCATCGATGCGGTGATCGGGGTTCCCACCAATTCGGTCAAACGATCGGCAAGACCGTGATGCTCGAGCGTATCTTTGGCTTCACGAAGTTCGGCAATCACATCGGCCGGCAGCGAATGGTCGTCGTGGGTTCGTATCATCAGATTTGCCTTCAGAGTGGGGACCGCAGAAATCGAAACGAATGCGGATTCAATATGCAGCATCCTGCGTGCCGTGGCTAGCCAGAGCGTGCGGTCGGAAACAGCTGATTTCGCCCGCCGTTTTGCCGCCGGCAGGCTGTTGATTTAATGAGCCGCTCGCGCGTCAGCATCCGGGTTCCACGCATTACCCGGTGCCTTACGGCCCTCGGCTCACCAATTCGATTTGCATTTCGACTAAATCAGCAGCCTGCCAGCGAAATATCGTAAGTCGCTGCCGGATAATGACTTGAAGCAGCACGATCACGACGACGAACGGTCTTGATTTCAAAGCCGCCGGGGATGAGGTTGGTGCGGCCGTGCCACCGAAACGCCGCGAGTGGATCAATCCCTGCCGTCATTCCGAGGAATGCGTTAAGATGCGGCACGACACAGGGACACTCCATCGCGTCCCCCATCCTGCCGCATGACTTTCGCACCGCCCGATCAAGCCTTATGACCTCTTCTGAAATCTTTAGCCGTCTCGACGACCAACGCTCCAACCCCGGTGAAATGATTGAGCAAATGGTCGCCTACTTTCGCGAGAAGCGACAACCAATGGAGTTGTTCGAAGCGCTGAAGATGCGAGTTCGTCACCGTTTGGGGTTGCCGGTTCTCAGCAGCGAAGCGGAAAAGACAAACCCCGAAGCTGTTGAGCGACAATTGGAATCGGGGCTGCTAGACGCTTGCCGCGAAGCAGGCGTGATGTTGATCGAAGACGGTAAGATTGCCGAAGGATGGATGTATCTGCGTCCCACCGGTGACTTGGAATTGGCTCGCAAATTGATGGCCGAGATTCCTGTGACCGACGACAACTACGACGCGATGATCCAAGTCCTGCTGCACGAGGGAGTGGACATCGCGCGTGGCTATCAAGCGGTCATCGACCATCAAGGAACCTGCAACAGCATCACTCTATTCGAACAAGCACTACAGCAGCGAAGCAAGGCCGACCGACGTGCCGCCGCCGCATGCTTGCTGGAGCATCTGTATCACGAATTAGTCGTCTTGGTACGCGGCGACATCGCGCGACGCGAGGCGCCGGCGGAAGAGTCCGAATCGCTATTCGAGATGATCGAAAAACGAAAGTGGATTCTTAACGAAGGCGGCTACCACCTGGACACAACGCATCTTGCATCCACCGTCCGAATTGCGGCGGTTTTGACCGAGCCGAGTCAACTGCGAAAGGCGTGGGAGCTGGCTCAGTACGGTCGCCGACTGGACCACCAATTCCAATACCCGGGCGAAGAACCGTTCGTCGACTTCTATCCCGCCTACTCCGCCTATTATCAAGTCCTGCTGGGCGAAAATGTCGAAGCGGGACTGAAGGTCTTCGAGCGCAAAGCCAAGAGCGTCGATCCCACGCAGCATGGCACCGCGGCGATCGAAACGTACGTGGAACTGCTGGATCGACTGGGGCGTCATGGCGACGCGATCGAGGCAGCCGTGAACTTGGTTCCTGATGCGGTCCCATCACAACGAATTGTGCCACTGTTGTTGGAGATCGCCGGCCGCAGTGACGATGACTCGGTTTATGCTCCGATTCTCGACTACTGCCGAAAACACAACGACGTGATCGGCTATGCCGCGGTCTCTCACGTCGCCGGGTCTTGATTCACGGAATCGAGAGCTACAAGTACATCCCAATGAATCCACCATCGGATTCATTTTGTTCTTGAATCGCTTTGATCCGTTCTTCGGTTTTCTTCAAATCGCCGGCTTCGATGTAACGGTCGAACTCGACCATCAACGCTTGCTGAACACTTTCCGCAAAGCTTGTGACCATCGGCTCTGTTAGCCATTCACAGGTTTCTCGCTTCAGCTCGACGCTGATCTCGAGTGCTTTGGTCTTGACGTCCTTCTCGCCGGTCATCACGGTGCCCTCAAAAGAAAACTCGAGCATCCCAACCAGCGGATCGTTGGTCAGATGGTAACGGCAGACACCGCGATGCAAATAGTAAGTGTTGTGGGCACCGTGCCGCTGCAGCGCATCTTTGACTCGCAACACGAATTGCTCGTAAACCGGCGACGCATCCAACGGCGCATCGATCCGCGCGACGGTGCGTAGTGGCAAACAATCAAATTCAATTTCAACCCATTTTCCAAACATTGCAGTTTCCTAATTAACACTTTACGTAGCACTCGGTCGTCGCGGACACTGCAACCGACAATGCATTTTTTCTAGCGGTGCGGCGCAAGCCGCCCGGTCGACGTCGAACGTTTTCTCACGCTGCAACCGGGACGGCTTGCGCCGCAAACGCTACCGAAGTAGATGGCATCGAGCTAACGCCCACGACAACTCCGTTACATTCGGCACGTCGCCGCTTCTGAGATTCCCACTGCGTCCCTACGACGGTCCGGTCGCGGTTCTAACCGCAACGATAGCGGATCGAGCCGATCACGACAATTCAGATGCATCACGACGGCTGGCCGAGGGTGCTGCAATCGACATCACGATTCGTGTCGATCGCAGCGGCTGAGGGTGATAAAGATCAAACGCTCGAGAAAAGCGGCGTTGAGGTCATTTTTCGACGCAAAGTTATCCGCGCCCGCTTCGATGCATTCACGCCCCACTTGCACATCTTCTTGTCCCGTCAAAACGACAATCGGAACATCCGGTGCTGCGGCTCGGAACTGCTGAACCGTTTCGACCCCGCTGCTATCGGGCAGCTGTAGGTCCAACAGTACCAGGTCCAGCGATTCATGTGACTGCCGCTCTCGAATGGCGTGCTCCAGCGTGAACGCCTTGTGCACGACGATCGATTTGTTCATTCGTCGCAGCATTTCCACCGTCAAAAACAAGTCGTCTTGATTATCTTCGACCACCAAAACTTTGACCGCATGTTTCGCCGACGCGGTTGCATCGGACGGACGCAGCGATTCGAGCGCCGCGATCACTTCGGCCATCGATTGATACCGATCATCGGGGCGGTACGCAACAATCCGTTCAAAAACTTCTGGCAGCGCGTCGGGCAAATTCTCGGTAGGCAACTTCTGAAAGGCTTTATCGACCAACAAACTCGTCAATTTCTCGTTCGCGGATTCTCCCGGGACTCGTGATCCTCCGGTCAGCAGATAGAACCACGTGGCTCCGAGACTATAGATATCCGACAACTCGGTAGCCGACGACAGCGAGCGGGCCTGTTCGGGCGCCATGAAATCGAGCGTTCCTGCGACCATCTCGATTCCCGTGCGAAAATCTCGGGCCTTTTTCACATCGCGATCCGCCGTCAAAACCGCCAATCCAAGGTCCGTCACCTTGATCCGCCGATCGCCGTCACGTACCAGATTTCCCGGTTTCACATCACGATGCACCAGTCCGCGTTGATGTGCATGTTCAAGCGCCCGAGCCGCTTGCAAAATCACGTCGACCGAGTCTTGCCAGCTCAGTGGTCCGTTTAACCGAACGTAAACACTCAAATCAGGGCCGGCCAATTGTTCCATCACGATGTACAACATCCCATCATGCTCGCCAACTTCGTAAGCGACCACGATATTGGGATGAGCGAGCTTGCCCACCAGTTCCATCTCGCGTCGAAACCGCTCGCTGAGATGAATATCACGAAGCACCTTGACCGCCACGAAATCGCCTCCGCTAACAGGTGCAGCGCGATAGACCTGCCCTGCGCCACCTTCGCTTAACAGTCCATCGATAATGTATTCGCCAATTTCCGCCCCGCGTGGCAGCCCGTTGATCGACCAATCCATTTGAGAATCTTGTGCCATCGCGTCGGCGATTTCTTTTTCGACCAAAGCCAATTGCGAACGCGAAAAACGCTCGCTGCACCTAAGCCGCTCCAGCACGATACGCTCGACCAACGACTTTGAAATCACCTTGGTCAACGAAGGATCATCGGCCGATTGTGGCGACGGCGCCGACTGGATTGCCTCGTCTCCATTGGTCGAGGGTGCGGCAGTAGAGCGTTTGTAATCGACTTTCGACGAACCGATTTTCACAGCCACGTTGCGGTAGGGACCGTCCGTCCGCTTTGCTTCCCGCGGACCTTTTCGCTTGCCTTGCGTCTCGGCCGGCTGCAAAACGTCCCAGCTGCGAAACAGCCACAGCACCACCACGCAGGCGAGGGCCAAATACGAAGGGCCCGATAGCCGCAGGTCAAATCCTCGCATCACCAACGACGATCCAATCGTCGCCAACGCGATCGACGTGGCGGTTCCGAAAACCAGCGTCGATCGTCTGGATGCCATCGCCACCGTCACGACGATCGGAGCATAAAATCCAAACGGATAAACACCCAACAACTCAATCGTCGAAAACCCTAAGCAGAGCAAAAGGAGGCAAACGTCTAAGGATACCGAGTCTCTCTTAGTCATTTGCAACAAGGAGCCTTCCTACTCCATCCGATGAGAAAACAAACCTACTTCCTCAGGATACCCTACCCCCCAAAGGTGGTCAATCCGCCATTACCGACTCGCCTTACCGCTTCGGCTCAACAATCAGTCACTCACGTCATCCTAAGCGGCATGTCAACCGAAAAATGCCACGCTGACACTGTTGCCATCGGTGCGGTGTCATCCCAGGGGAACTGGTGTCCGTCACATCGGACAAGCTAGAGAAGCCGGGCAATGTGTCGGCGGCGATGGACGTCGCTTTGGGCAAACTCCATGGACTCGATTGGTCTAACTCGTTCCTGCCAAGCCTGCTAAAAGTCAACAAGCGGGCCATCGCTCGCACGTCGGCGATAACCATTTCAATCGGAGCATTCTAGGATGGGACTTCCCTTTTCAGCGGAAACGCAAATCCAATCGATCAAGCAAATTCTCCGCGAGGTAGCCGAACCGCTGGACATGAACGTCTCGGTACGTCTATGGAATGGAGACGTTGTGCCGCTGGGACAAAATGTCGACAGTGAACTTTGTATTGCGATCTCAGGCCCTGGAGTGATTGGCACCCTTTTGCGTTGGCCCACGCTGGAAACCTTGGTGCGTCTGTACGCCACCGGACATATCGAATTCGAAGGTGGGGATTTGATCGAATTCTCTGCGGCACTAAAAACCACTCGTGCAAATCGTCAACATTTGAAAAAGATCAGCAAAGCGATGCTGGTCAAACGAACGTTGCCCTTCATCTTTGCCAAGAGCAAAATCAGTGATTTACAGCAGGGTTTTAGCGACGACATGGTCGGACGCAATGAAGCCAAGCGTAAAAACAGCGACTACATCCAATTCCACTACGACGTAGGCAATGAATTTTACAAGCTGTTTCTTGGCAAGGAGATGCAGTACACCTGCGGCTATTTCCGTGACTGGAACAACTCCTTGGACCAAGCTCAGCATGACAAACTGGATATGATCTGCCGCAAATTGCGTTTGCAACCTGGCGAGACAATGTTGGACATTGGATGTGGTTGGGGCGGCCTGATCTGTCACGCGGCAAAACACTATGGGGCAAAGTCGCATGGAATCACGCTGTCAAACGAACAATACGCTTATACCAAAGCGAAAATTGAGCAACTGGGGCTGACCGATCAAGTCAGCGTCGAGATTTGTGACTATGCCGACCACACCGGCACCTACGACAAAATCAGCAGCATCGGCATGTCCGAGCACATTGGCATCGCGAACTATCCTCGTTACTTTGCCAAAATCAATTCGATGCTCCACGATCGTGGAGTCATGCTGAACCATGCGATCGCTCGTCGTGCCAAACCCACGGCGAGGTCGGCCCGCAAAATTCGTCCGGAACGAAAATTCCTGCTCAAATACATTTTCCCCGGGTCCGAGCTAACCCCGGTCGGTATGACCACCGATTTTATGGAAAACAGCGGCTTCGAGGTTCACGATGTCGAATCGTGGCGTGAACATTACGCATTGACCACCAAATTCTGGTGCCAAAATTTGTCGGCAAACAAGGAAAAGGCGATTGAGTTGGTGGGCGCCGAACGCTATCGATTGTGGGTCGCCTACTTGGCGGGCGCTTCGGGCGGATTCACCAACGGATCGATCAAGTTGTATCAGGTGGTGGGCACCAAACGCGCCACCAAAGGACTCTCTGGCATGCCTCCGACCCGCGAACATTTGTACCGAGCTGCCTGATTTATAGCAGGTTGCCTAATGTATGGCGCGAGTCGCGGACGGCTTGTTGATTTATTGAGCCGCGACGCGTCAGAGAACGTCCGGCTTAGGCCAGAGGATGTAGCGAATGAGCTGC
>NZ_ANOG01000417.1 GCF_000346295.1 Rhodopirellula maiorica SM1
AGACCGAAAAAGACATTGCACCTTAGTAAATTAGACGAGTTCGTTCTGAGATGTCTAAATTCAAGTCGATACCAACGTGCAGCCATAGGGAAACTTCAAATGAATCAAATTGTTCGATGCGTGCTCGCCAGTCTGTTTATGATGGTACTGACGTCGGTTGCGGCGGTCGGTCAGGAATCGCCATCCTACAATGCCCAACTCGATGAATATCCCTATCCGTTCCCTGTCGAGACGTTTGAGTTCACGTCGCAGCGACAGACGTTGCAGATGGCGTATATGCATTTGAAGGGTTCTGATGCGATGCCGACGGTCGTCCTGCTGCACGGCAAGAATTTTTCCGGTTCCTACTGGGAACAGACGGCGAAGCTTTTGCAGTCGAAAGGCTATTCCGTCTTGATTCCTGATCAAATCGGGTTTGGCAAATCGTCCAAGCCTGCCTACTACCAATTTGGGTTTCCTCAACTCGCGTACAACACGCGGCAATTGATCGAGAAGCTTGGAATCAAAAAAACGATCATCGTCGGACACTCGATGGGCGGGATGCTGGCAACCCGATACACACTGATGTTCCAGAGCGACGTTGATCGTTTGATTTTGGTGAATCCGATTGGTTTGGAAGACTATTTGAAATTCGTGCAGTACAAAGACGTTCAGTTCTTCTACCAGAACGAAATCAAAAAAACGCCCGCTGGCATCAAAGCGTATCAGCTGGAAAACTACTACGACGGCCGATGGGAATCGGCGTACGACGACTTGATGAAGATTCACGTTGGCTGGATCAACGGGCCCGATTGGGAGCGAGTCGCTTGGAACAATGCGATGACATACGACATGATCTTTTCGCAACCCGTTTGCAACGAATGGGCTGACATCGAGGTGCCCACGCGGCTGATTATCGGAACTCGCGATCGAACCGGGCCAGGGCGTGGTTGGAAGCGTCCAGGAGTCGATCGGGAAATGGGGCAATACCAAAATCTCGGCAAACAGACTGCGGCGCAGATTGAGGACAGTCAATTGTATGAGCTGGAGGGGCTCGGCCACATGCCTCAGATCGAAGCCTTTGACCGATTCCGCATCGAGTTCGAGAAAGCGTTGAGCCAGTGATCGAGTCCACTAGAAAGGAAACTCGGTTTTGAACAACCAGTGAAAATGTCGCCAAAGATCACCTGATCTTTAGCGATGTTTGCTGTAGTGTTTTTGGTAGCGGAAGCTGTCATGACTTCGTTGCCTTTGCAGATTGATCCGATAACTCTCGCACGAATTCCGCTACGCTAGAAACGAAGCTGCGACAAAGCGTCGTAATTCAGTTTTCTTCATCTTCCTGCCCAACCCAATTTCCTGCCTGCTGCACTAGCGCCGCTGACTAGAAGTGGCGGAACCACGAGCCGAGTGAGCGGCGACGTCGTTTTGCCGAAGACAACGTTGGATATTGATTCGGGCAGGAAGATGCGGTACTGCACGATCCCCAGCTTTTTTGGTTGTCCATGAATTGGGCATTGCGTTTTGCAACACCCAATGACCGTACTACTCAAGCGACCACAACGTTAATCTCGTTTGATCCTTGATCAGGAGAGCGTTCTTTAGCAGCACTGGTGGTGCCCATGTGGAACTGTCTGCGACCTGATAGCTGGCAACTTCTTCAAGAGCACCCGCGGTGGCTTTGATCACCTGCAGTTGCCCATTGTCCAGCAAGGCGACAACATGATCCGGTACCGACAGGAACGCCACGTTGTTTGCCGTTCGTCCCGGCCCGCGCCACAGCACTTCACCCGTCGCCGTATCGAGGCAGAATAGTTGCCCCTTCTTGTAGTGCGAGAATCCAAACAACAGGTCTCCGTTGATCACGGCAGTGCTCATATCCAAAGCGACGTCCTTTTGGAACCATCGCTCCTTCACCGACCACTTACCGTCCTTGAGCTCTGGTTCCAGACCATAGATGCCTCGATTCTCGCCGCCCAAGAGGATCCGCCCGTTGTGGAACGTGGGCGTCGGCATGTTCTGGTTGCTGGTGTACTGCGGAAGCGGGAACTCCCACAGCGCCGCTCCTGATTCACTGTCCACGCCCACAAGGGCACGATGGTTCCAATCGACGATTTGGCGGACACCGTGAATCTCCACAGCCAATGGCGACGAATAAGAAGCTCCATCATTGCCCTGGCTCCAGATTTCGTTGCCCGTCTTCACGTCCAACGCAACCAAAGCTCCTTTGTCGTCATTGCCAAAGTGTGCGACCACGCGATCACCGTCAACAATCGGCGAAGTGGAAGCGCCCCAGTTAGGGTGGTTCTGGGGGAAGCGTTTTCGGTAGTCACGGCGCCACAACAGATCCCCTGATTCTGCGTCCCAAGCAGATATCTCACCAAGGCTGCTGAGAGTGAAGACTCGGCCGTCGGCAAGGACGGGCGAAGACTTTGGGCCATTGCCATGCCGCTCGCCGCCTGACGAGGCTTTGAAGGGAACCGCATGAGTCTGCTTCCAAATCTCCTTTCCCGTGGCCAGTTCAAGACACTGCAACACTTCGTCGTCTCCCTGACGTGAGTGCTGATAAACGCGATCCTCGGCTACCAGCGGAGACCCATATCCGGTGCCCACATCCACCTGCCACACCTTGTTCAGCGATTTAGGCCACTGAGCGGGCGGCTGAAAATGATGGACCCAGCCGTCGCGGTCGGGGCCGAGAAAACCGGGCCATATGACGTCGTTGGCCGACAACACCGAACCGCCGAGCATTGATGATCCAAGCATCCATGCCAGAACAAACCGAATTGGCGTGGTGAGGTGAGTTGTTTTCACGTTCAATTTCCTGAATGAGGCCGATCTCGCTGGACTTAGGACAGCAGAGATATGGAGATAGGTAAATTTGGGAGCCATTGATGTTCATCGCTTTGAACCAATGACCAATTGGCCGGGCCGACCGCCATGGTACGAGTTGCAAGGATCGAGAAAAGGGTGCGATGGAAACACGAATATGTATCCTACGGCTTCACTGTAACTCATACGGTACTGCCAACATCGCGGATGGATTGATTTTGTTCCACCCGCGTCCTCTCGATCTTTTGTCGGCTTGCGGTATGGCGCTTCATCGATGTCGCGGAAAGACGAGTCGAGTGAGCCGCGTCGTTTTGTGATCGAGGTCAACATTTGGCTACTGAATTTGGCAGGAAAATGAAGGGGGCAGGAAGATGGGAATACCGCACTTGGTTCTGCTCCCTGACATGTTTTTGTCCTCCATCTTTTTGTTGGCTTGTGGTATGGCGTTTTGTCGATGTCGTGAATGGACGAGTCGAGTGAGCCGCGTCGTGGTGTGATCAAGGTCAACGTTTGGCTGCTGAATAAGGCAAAAACATGAGGGGCAAAAAAATGGGACACCGCAGACTGGTCCTGAAACCTTAATATGTTCATGCCCATCGCATCTTGCTGCTCGCCGGTTATCCGTCGCTTGATGGAGGTGGCGGAAGCACGATTCGAGTGAGCGGCGTCG
>NZ_ANOG01000418.1 GCF_000346295.1 Rhodopirellula maiorica SM1
CCCCAGACAAATGGCTTTCGGCAGCTTCAATTGCCTCGATCAGGGCGGCGATGCGAACTTCGATCGGCTCGATGGGGTCGCCAATATCTTGTCCAGCAACGGTTGCCGCGTAGTCGGCAAGTGCTTTTCGCAAGCTGCCAAGCATTCCGTTGTAGTCGACAATGACGCCGCAATCCTTGCCCGGTGAAACCCGGTTCGCCCGAGCGATTGCTTGCATCAGCGTGTGGGCACGCATTGGCTTATCGATGTAGAGCGTTGAAAGCGTTTCTACATCAAATCCCGTCAACCACATGGCACAAACGATGGCCACGCGGAACGGATGCTCTTCTTTCTTGAACGCCGTTTCGACGTCGATGCGTTCTTTGTTCCCAGTCGCGAAACCTTCTTTGATGATCGCACGGTGTGGCTTGATGTCGAAGTTCCATTTTTTGAACTCGGCAACTTCACCCTGCTGTTCCGAGATAATGATCTGAATCAGAGTCTCATCCATCCAGTCGGCACGGGCATACAACTTGTCTCGCTGCTCAGCCAAAGCTTCCTTTGCAATCGCGTCGGTCGCTGCCGCTTCTGCTTGCTTGAAACCGTCAGCGTCGTCTCGTATCTGCTTGGCCTTGGCCTTCCATCGCGGGATAATTCGCTCGTACATTCGGGCACAAGTGACTTTGTCGATGCACACCAGCATCATCTTGCCGGTTTCCCAGCGTGCAGAACAATGCTGGACGAAGTCCTCAGCAATTCGGTCTAGTCGTTCATCCGCCGTGATGACTTCGTAGGACTTACCCAGCAGTTTCTCCAGCTTCGCCATTTCGTCGACATCGAGATTCGCCTCCTCGACCTTTTCAGCAATGGCATCGTTCAAGTCAATTCGACGAAGCCCGAGTTTCTCGCCCCGGTTTTCGTAAACGAGTTTGACCGTTGCTCCATCCTCCTCGGCACGTTTGAAGTTGTACGTCGAAACGTACGAACCAAAGATTCGCTGCGTTAAAAAATCGGTGTCATGCAGCAAAGGTGTTCCGGTAAATCCGATGAACGAAGCGTTCGGCAAAGCAATCCGCATATTGCGAGCCAGCTTGCCGGCTTGGGTGCGGTGCGCTTCGTCTGACATGACGATGATGTCGTCACGTTCGCTGTAGGGCTTCTTGGGTATCTCGTCGCGTCTAAACTTGTGAATCATGGTGAACATGAACCGATGATTCTCACCTAGCAGCTTTTCGAGTGCTTTGGCCGAACTTGCTCGCGGTGTTTTTTCGCTACAGACACCAGAGCCAACAAACGTCTTGTAAATCTGATCGTCCAGGTCCTCTCGGTCGGTCATGACCAAGAACGTGAAATTGCCGGGTACAACCCGGCGAACCTTCTCCGCAAAGAAAACCATCGAATACGATTTTCCGCTTCCCTGCGTGTGCCAGAACACACCAAGCCGCCCAAGATCAGGATGGGCACGCTCAATCAACGGTAGTTCACGAGTTTTACGGTACCGCTCAGCTTTTTCAGCCACGACATTTGCGTCGATCGTTTCTTCTTGTGGTGAGTCTGCGAGGATCGGCGGATCGGCGACGTCCACCGTCCCCACGCGATGAACAAGTCTCTTGTCGATTGGGATTTGTTCTTTCAATGCCTCTTGGCAGATCACAGAATCGACCGCTCGATTCACGCCCAATACTTGATGATTACGGGCGACGACTTTCCGCGTCTTACCTGCCTTGCTCTCATCAAACAGGATGAAGTTCTCGATGATGTCCAGCAACTTGTCTTTGGCAAACATCCCGTTGAGCATGGCACGAGCTTCGAGCTTATCGTCGTCTTCGTCGTTGCGTTTCCATTGATAGAAGTGATCCCATGGGCTGGTGATCGAGCCATATTTGGCTTCGTCACCGTTGCTGACAACGAGAAATGCGTTGTGATAGAACGCGTGGGGAATCGTGTCCTTGTAATCCGCGATGTTTTGATCAAAACCGTTGCGGATATTCGTCCAAACACTTTTGAGTTCAACGAAAACTACGGGTAAGCCGTTGATGAAGCAAACCAGGTCGGCACGTCGGTTGTAGTGCGGGCTGCGAAGTCCCTGGATCTTCAGTTCGCGAACGACAAGAAAGCGATTGTTTTCCGCGTTACGAAAGTCGATTACCTTAACCTTGCGTTTAACGGTTCGGCGATTCTTGTCCTTGTATACTACCGGCACACCATCACGAATCCATTCGTAGAACTCTGAGTTATGACGGAACGTGGAACGCGAAAAGTCGTATCCCGTCATCTTGCGAACTGCATCTTCGACGGCACTGTCTGGCAAATCTTCGTTTAGCTTATTCATCGCTTCACGCAGATCGCGAGCTAACACCACTTCACGCATCGACTCTCGACCCAGCAGCGAATCCGCCCCAAAGCCCTCTTGGTTCCAAGCGTACTCACTGTCCCATCCGAGTTCAGTGTCTAGGAACTCGGCGAACGTCTGTTGTACGGCTCGGTCTTCGCTGTTGATGTCAGTAATCATGGGCATAAGTGATTTGGTTAAACTTCAATTTCACCGCTAATCAACCGTGGGAGCAGCAACTCCCGAGCTTCAATAAGCCTTTGGTTCTGTTGATGAAGCAAAATGACTTTCCTGCAAATTGGCTCAGTTATTGCCTCAAAGGCGTGAAGCACGTTGGTTGACGGGATGACGGCATCAAGATGCCCCATTTTGATCGGACTTAGGTTTTGCTGAGCAACTCCCGTCGCGATCGTCTCGAGTCGAACTTTGGTTGTCTCGTTTCTGAAAAAACTGTAGACGAAGCCCAAGCCGCGCTTCGGTATCAGTTTTGCAACGCGTTGATTCAACAGGCAATTTGATCCCGTGACTAGACAAGCTCGACCAATATTGCCTGTTAGCGACAGTAAGACATCTCCAACGCTAAGACTGCAATGCACGGGCATTTCACGGGGTATCTCGTCTATGCGACTGTCACTGTTGGCATCGAATTCACCATCTTTGACATGCCTAATTGTAACAACACGAAACAAGCCGGAATCTGTGAACGACTTGCTCTTGAATGCGTACCCCGACTTGATCTCAACTAGGTCACGAACGGTTCCTTTAGTCCATCCTTCTGGAATGCCATCGACAACATTGAGGTCATCGTGACCAGGAAACTGAAGTCGCACAAACCATTCCTTATACAACTGCTGTGCCGCTTCCTCAAGCAATGCAATCCGTCGTAGGTTGTTTTCAATAAGGTCGTCGTACCGTCGAACGTAAAGCGATATTCGTTGCTGTTCATCAAGAGAAATATTGGGAACATGAATTAATCTCAACTCGCTTCCACGGATTCCTTTGACGTTAACGCCGGTTACGATAGATCCTACTGTGGCTCGCCCAAGCGGCGAATTGAAATAGTAAAAGTAGAAACGAGGGTCCGCAAGTTTCGGATCCAGGCGAACACGAATTATTGATGACTCAAACGTTGTGTCCTCGTTGGGAGATTCGATGAGCGTACACTTTCCCGCTCCCTCCTCCACAAGTGATCTCCGGGCAAAAAGCAAATCACCGTGAGCGACGAGAAAACGCTCCTTCTCCTCTAAAGAAAGCTCAACACGTTTCATGTCCTGATCTCGAATCACAGGAAACGCGAATAGCTCTCCCATATTGATGATTTTGCAACCAGTGCCGTGGTACTCTTTACTCTTGTAGATGCCATTGCGGGATGACTGTAAGTAAAGCTCGCCGAATACAATTGAACTCCACTTCATTTGGTGACTTCCAACAGTGAGAAATCAATTTCCTGTGAAAGTTCAATGGCTTGAGTATTTAGCTCGGCGAGCTCGCCCCGAATTTCTGCCATTCGTTCGTCAAAATCGAATCCTGCATCGTCTTCAATCGCGGCGACTCCGACATATCTTCCTGGCGAGAGTGAATACTCGTTATCAGCGACTTCGCCGCGCTGAACTGATTTGCAAATCCCTTCAACGTCAACATAGGTAGCGTCAGGGAATTTGCACTGCAGCCAATTCACTTGACGTTGAAAGTATCCCGGCAGCCTGAAGGCATCCAAGAGCATGACGCGAAGGTTTGCCGCTTCTCCGTCTTTTGGAGTTCGGATCAGTGTTTTGTGCAATTCGCGAGTTTGAGCAGTATTCCAACCTTCGGCTTTATTTGCGTCGAGTTTCTTCGTCGCGATGTCGTAGCAAGTGGACGCCAGTTTATTCGTTTGATTGACGATCTTGCGAATCGATTTAACTTCGGCCATGACGGCCTCGGTTCGCTCGTGAGCTCTAATCAATTGGCGGTTGGTTTCAAGCCCGGCCGATCCGATCCAATTGACGAGCTCGGCGATTTCTTGCTTTGTCTGAGAGTGAGCGTCTTTGAATTTGCTCCAACTCTCGACAAGATCGGTGAACGCTGTGGAAAAGGCTTCACTATTGATGTTGTCGATTTCCTCGCCTGGATCTGCTGAGAGAGAGCAATTCCAGGTTTCGAGATGCCCGCAGAATTCACCCATCGTCTCTGAGTAATCGTCAAGCAGAGGAGCTAGCTCGCACGCTGCTTTGCTGGCCTGTAGAAGATACCCACGAACAAGGCTCAAATAGCGTTCCGTTTCACCACGATGCAACCAAACAATCGACGCTATGTTTTGCAATTGCTCCGGTGAAAAATCGTTGATAACGCGAGTTACTTTCCGATAAATCGTTCTCGCGTCTATCATCAGCACCTTGTCGATTCGTTCCTTTGGTTTTCCCTTGTCAAAAAACCATAACATGCACGGCAGCGGGCGGGTGTAGAAAAAGTTCGTACCGATTGTGACCATGACGTCGACGTGGCCAGTTTCGACTAATTGTTGGCGAATCAGCTTGTCGTCACCGCCAGCATCGGATGCACTGGACGCCATGACAAAACCACTTCGGCCTTTGTCGCTGAGATAAGAGTAAAAATACTGAATCCAAAGATAGTTTCCGTTACTGACCTTTTTCTTCTTGTTGACGCTCGGTAAGCCAAACGGCAATCGAACGTCACCTTTGACTTTTTCGGCGTCGACCATATCGACGTTGAACGGTGGATTGGCCATTACGTAATCTGCTTTGCCAAGCAGGCCGTGTTCGTCTTCGTAGAACGAGTTCGCTTCGACGATATCGCCCTCCAATCCGTGAACGGCAAGATTCATCTTGGCTAAGCGAATTGTGGTCGCGGTTTTTTCTTGTCCGTAAAATGTCAAGTTGTGAGCAGCGTCTTGTCCCATTGCCTCGACGAAATGGCTCGATTGCACAAACATTCCCGCCGATCCGACGGCCGGGTCAAGAACCACGCCTCGTGTCGGTTCGATAATGTTCACGATCGTTTGCACCAATGACGGTGGAGTGAAGAACTCACCATTGTCCTGTGCACCTTGCATCGCAAACTTCATCAAGAAGTATTCGTAGATGCGACCAAATACGTCTCCTGTCGCCGACTTCATGGCCTCGGAGTCGAAGGCACGCAACAGGTCCTCAAGAACTTCGCGTTCAAAGATGCCGTATTCACGCGGCAGGA
This sequence comes from Rhodopirellula maiorica SM1, assembly GCF_000346295.1. Lineage (GTDB taxonomy): Bacteria > Planctomycetota > Planctomycetia > Pirellulales > Pirellulaceae > Novipirellula > Novipirellula maiorica. Next base: position 5,501 of record NZ_ANOG01000418.1, read on the forward strand.
CACCCGCAAGTGGCTCAAAAGATTCCTCGATCTTATCCATCGCCGTATTAACGGCTTCGCCCAAGTCCGTGTCGCTGGGTAGATCCAGCAAATACTCGTAGCGAGACTCTTCCGGAAGAAACAAAGCACGACGTTTAACGTAGTCCGCTTTTACGGGTGAACGCTTCAGTCCACTAGCTTTGATTTCTTCGGTTGCGGTATCGAATCGGTTGGCGGCGTGACGCAAAAAGATGATGCCCAGCACGGGCATGCAGTACTCCGTGCTAGTTAGTTTCGAGTTCGCACGCAGGTTATCTGCTGTTTCCCACAGATCCGCTTCCAGCCGTTTGATGTTCGCAAGTTGGTTTCCCATAGATGATTGTTGCTTTGAAGATTACATGGTTTGAATGGTTTTGTCACACAGTTCTGTTTGTGGACGATCAGTCGAACAGCGTGGGCGAGTTGTCTGGCGTCGCGCTGCGTTTCTTTTTTGCCTTTTGAACCGCAACTGGGCGAACGATTGCAGCAACCGAGTGTTCCCCTTTCGGGCCTCGTTGGTTTCGATCGGTTGGCAACGGGATCGCCATCACGTTGTACGTGCCAGATGCTGGCCCAAAATCAAGATGACATTCACCATCAAAACAAGATGCTGTAGATGATGCCTCGAAAATGGGGCCGTCGTTCTTGATTGATTTTTCGGGCGGTAGGTAGTGACCTAGTTGCGAGAAGCTCTCACTCGCTATCGAGTAATCAATTCGCAGCTGCAACGCGTCACGCACTTGTTCATCGTGACTCAGACCAAACAGGTTGGTTTGTTCTTCGTTGTCAACGACGCCTTTTTGAACGGGTTTCAGTTTCCAAGTGAAGAAAACCGCAGCGATCGGGTCGTTTGAAAGCTCGGCAAACCGACGTAAGGTTGCCTCTCGCGATCCATGGTAAGTGTCGGCTAACGCGACAAGCCCCGATGCATTGGATACCTGATTCGCGTCATCTGAAAACCATGGCTGCGGAAACAGCAATTCAGCAGCACCGATATCGCAGAGCATTTCAAGATATTGGTCAGGATCATTTCGATCCCGATAGCGAGCATCCGTTCGACACCATGATTTCTGTTCATATTCAGGAAAGAACGTGTGGCTGATCTCGTGTGCAACGCTGAACCGTTTTCGCGTCTCGGGTCGATCGGGATGCACTCGCATTTCGACGCCACCCTCGCTACGTGGAGCAAGTTCGGCATCTGGACTTTGGATCGGTAGATCCCCGCTTACATGAATGCCCTGCAAGCTAGTGAGAACATCGACGTCAATTGGCATTTCTGGACGGCCAAACATGGATTCACATGTTTGAATCAATTGCCGTGCTTTCGCGCGTATGGCTTCTTCGGGCGAACTAGCCCCGGTTGAGCGAACCAATTCGTCAATAAAAGACTGTGTTGTTGAATGCCCCGAACTCATTTTGATGGCTTCCGTGAATTACTCGCCATCAAGAGGTAAAGCTGGTGCCACTCGTCGGGCGTTTGAGGCTGACCGCCTCGAAAACGCGTCTTCGCAAGGTCTTGAAGGTCCGACTCTGAAAGCTCCGTGCCCTGGCTCTTGAGTCGATCCCGAAACGCAACGAGTGACGCCGGGATTTCACGCGGCCCCTCTGTGGTCTGAACCGACGGCAGGCTGAGAAGGTCAGCCAGCGTTCGCGATAGTGCATCAGCAATCTGCATCAGTACCACCGCAGAGGGTTTTTTAGTTCCCTCGGTATCTCTCTCTAGTTCCCAGAGATACGCCTTGGAGATTTTCGCCTGCTTGGCTACCTGATCCAACGACAACCCCTTTTCCTCACGGAACTTACGGAGATTCTCCGCAAGTGGGATTTTTGGCGTTTCGTCAGGCTTTGGGGCTTCTTCCATGACAAAAGCATATCAGTTGCATGGGGTCAAAGCAAGACACGGCGTTCGTTATAGTTGACACCCTGCGAGCGAACGGGTATGTTCGTTATAGATATACGGCATTTGCTGTCGCAATGACGCCAGTGCCATCGACTTTTAACTCCTAACCCAAGGAAATCTCATGACCAAAAAGGACTACCACGTTGTGCCAAACGGCGAAGGATGGGCCGTCAAACGCGAGGGCGGCGATCGAGCTTCTTCGCTTCATGACACCCAACGCGAAGCTATCGATGCCGGCCGCGATCTTGCGAAGGCAAACAAGACGGAACTTGTCATCCACCGTCCCAATGGCCAGATCCGAGACTCGGACAGCTACGGGAATGATCCAAATCCGCCCAAAGACACGAAGCACTAATTCTTATGTCTGTGTCTTACATTCCCGAATGGATCAAGCTCTGCCTTTGGGGCAGAGCGGCTGGTTGTTGCCAATATGAAGGCTGCAATGAAGTGCTCTATCGCGACAAAGTGACGAAGGCTGAATTCAACCAAGCGTACATTGCACACATCATCGCGGATAAACCCGGCGGGCCTCGCGGCGATGCTGTACTGTCCGAGAAACTAAGAAAAGAATTGAGCAACCTAATGTTGCTGTGCGATGTGCATCATCGGCTAGTCGACAAGATCGACGTTGATGGCCATCCTGCCTTCCGGCTTGAACAGATGAAGCGGGATCATGAACGCCGCGTTGCTACCGTTACCAGTATCGATCGATCTCGTCAGTCGCATCTGCTGTTCTACGGGGCAAGAATTGGCGAACAAGGGGCACCACTCACTCTGGCCAATGCAAAGTTGGCAATGATGCCAAATCGGTATCCGGCGAATCACGAACCAATTGCTCTCGGTTTGAAGAACAGCTCGTTCGTCGATCACGAGCCTGATTATTGGACGTTTGAAATTGCGCATTTACGTCGACAATTTGCGGCTAGGGTGACGCCGCAGTTGACAGAAGAGATTCAACACCTATCGGTGTTTGGACTCGCACCGATTCCGTTGCTGATCGAATTGGGGCGACTTCTATCGGATATCCCAAACGTCGACGTTTACCAACTGCATCGCGAACCACCTGGGTGGCAATGGCACGAATCAACCGGTGAATTGAAATTCACGACCACACAAGAAGGTCCATCAAATGCGACGCGGGTCGGTCTAAACTTGTCACTCAGTGCAAACATCGCAAACCAGCGAATCAGGAATGTGATGGGCGACGACAGTTGCATTTGGACGGTATCAGCTCCAAAGCCAGGCAACGACTTTCTAAAAAGTAAAGAGCAGCTACGTGCCTTTCGCGAAACGATGCGGGCCACGTTTGACGCCATCAAGCTGCAACACGGTGAAGACGCTGAACTATCTGTTTTTCCGGCAATGCCAGTCTCCGCTGCCATCGAAATTGGTCGTGTATGGATGCCGAAAGCTGATTTACCGTTCACCGTTTTCGATCAGAACCGTTCGTCGGGGGGATTCTCGCCGGCACTAACCATTTTCCAAAGCCCACGATGAATTACAAGATGATTGACAACCGAACTCTGATCGTCAATTCGATCCTAGAGCAGATCGCGGAAGAGCTAGACATTCCGCCGAGTAAGTATCAACAAGCAGTTGATCGCTACCAGGCAGTGGGTCGTTGGCTGGAAGGCGGCGACTACCCTGGTTCAACGGGCACACCAAAGATCTATCCACAAGGATCGTTTCGACTTGGCACTGTCGTTCGACCTATTCGGGAAGGCAAGGAATGTGACTACGACATCGATCTTTCGTGCGAACTCATCATTCCCAAAGAACGAACCACGCCGCAGGATATTCGTCACTTCATCGGTAACCGCCTCAAAGAACATGGAAAGTACAAGAAGCTCCTTGACGACGAAGGGCGTCGATGCTGGACATTGTTGTACGCAGAGGAGGACGGGACAGGATTTCATTTGGACGTATTACCTTGTGTGCCTGATCCTTCGATTTTCGACAACGTCGATCAGCAACTAAGCCTCCAGTCAGCAGCACTGACCGACCGTCGTGAATCGGACAACGGTTACGACTGGGGATTTACAAATCCAGCAGGCTACGCGGATTGGTTTGCACAACGTCAGCGAGTTGTGTTCAGTCGAACGGCATCGCTTCGCAAAGATCAAATCTTTCGCGAGAATCCAACGATCTACGCGAGTGTTGACGACGTCCCAGACCAGTTGGTCAGAACACCATTGCAACGAGCGATTCAGGTTTTAAAACGACATCGGGATATCCGATTCGCCGATCAAAAAAACAGTAGTGATCGGCCGATCTCAATTATCATCAACACGCTTGCTGCTCTGGCGTATCAGCAAGAACCGGACGCGTACACGACCCTTGCGAACTTCCTGGATCGTGTGCAGCGCTACCAGGAAACTGAGTTGATTCGTTGTGAGGATGACGAATGGATTATCGCAAATCCCGTGAATCCTAACGAGAATTTTGCCGACCGCTGGAACGATCCTGGCAGCGGTCGTCCCGATGCGTTTTTTCAGTGGATCAACTGGTTACAAGAGGACATAGATGAAATCCTGAACGCGTCTACCTCATTTGAATTGGAACGCTCGCTTCAAGGTGCATTTGGCGATTCGGTAGGTAAACGGGTGGCAGGCAGTTTTTCATCGAGCCTACCGGGGCGGCAGTTACCTGCTGTGTCGGCGTTTGGACGCGTTGCAAAACAGCTTCTGCGATTCGACTTCGCTCATCGTCAGGCCCCAAAATGGCACGTGCAGCCCACTCGGTACACCGCAAAAGTGCGGGCTAAGTATCTGCGAAATGGATTTCGGCCGACTGCATTCCGCAGCAATGCGCCAGCATTGCCAAAGCATGTCGACCTGGTTTTTGAAGCGGAAGTCGATGTCCCCAAGCCCTACACCGTGTATTGGCAGGTCGTTAATACCGGACAAGAAGCCATACGGGCAAACTGCCTACGCGGAGATTTCTACGACAGCAACAAAGCTGGCAAGACTCGAGAAGAGCGAACAGAGTACAGCGGCATGCATTGGGTCGAGTGCTTCGTGGTAAAGAACGATGTATGTGTTGCCCGAAGCGGTGAGTTCGTGGTCAATATTCTGTAGCGACTGAAACATGGCTTTTGCCTAGCCGAACCATTATTAGTCGTTTGAGGTCAATTCTTGACGCCAGAATACATCGGCCTTTCACATTTTATTGACAAGATGCAATCCAACAACATTCAATCTGGTGTCTGTCGACTGTGCAAACAGCA
>NZ_ANOG01000419.1 GCF_000346295.1 Rhodopirellula maiorica SM1
GGCGTTGTCTCGAAGGCCAGAAAGCCGAGATCGTTGTAAAGCTTAACTCATTGGTTGACACACAAGTCATCGATGCGTTGTATCGAGCCAGCCAAGCCGGAGTGCGCGTTCGCTTGAATATCCGCGGTGTCTGTTGTCTAAAGCCAGGCGTGAAGGGGCTGAGCGAAAACATTGAAGTGATTTCGATCGTCGATCGATTTCTTGAACACGCGAGAATCGTCTATTTTCGTCACGGCGGCGATGATGAGCTGTTTATCAGCAGTGCGGATTGGATGCCGAGAAACCTCGACCGCCGAGTCGAATTGTTTGTGCCGGTGATCGATCCCGCCGCCCGCGAACGACTGTTGCATGTGTTGCGAACCTATTTCAAAGACAACACCAATGTGTGGCGAATGTCGCCGATCGGGCTGTACGACCGAGCACAGCCGGACAAGAAAGGCAAAGCGGCGTTTCAGTCGCAACGCGTGCTGTACAACGAAGCAGTGGAAGTGACTCGAAAAGCGAAGCAGAGTCGCCGTGCTACGTTTGAGACGCACGAGCCGAAACAGCCGGATTAGCCGCGTTCGGGGCGGAGGGCGTCAGCGGCAGCGGCATTTGTGCCCCGCGCAGGTGTCTTGCGGCTCACCGCTCAGCAAGGCAATTTGCTTGCCCTTTCACTCGCCATGCTGTTTGGGGGACGCCGCCGCTACGTGAGACGTGGCCCTATTTCGGGGGGCGGCACGCCATCGGTTGCAGCATTTCTGTTCACTAAGAATTTCGCTAAAGAGTCGATTTTGTCCTCATAAGTTGCCTAGCCGGCGTTTCGGGGGTAAATCGAGTTCGATAACATACTTGTTGTCGGGCGGCTGGACATGCAGGCTGCTCACGCCTCTTGTTCCCAGAGAAGTCTCAGAGACCGGATACTGAATGTACAGCCTAGCCCACGCTTCCCCTTCGCGAATCGCTCTCCTCTTTTTATTCGTTATCACGCTTGGATTTTGTGATAGCACGATCCCTGCTCAAGATACGACTGAAAGCTCAGCCGATGGCGCGGGTGCCAATGCTGCCGTCGCAGCGGGTGGTGCCGCAGGTGGATATGTGCCTGCGATCAAGCTGCTGCCCGATTCATTGGCGGGGTTGGTTCGCGTTCCGAGTGTGCCTGATTTTTGTGCGGCATGGGACAAAACACATATTGGCCAGCTGTTTGATGATCCGGCGATGCAGCCGTTCATTGATGCCCAGCGTGAACGCGCCGAGGACTATCTCGAATCGCTCGACAATCGCGTCGGCCTGAAACCCCAAGATCTCTACGATATTGCTTCGGGCGAAGCCGTTGTGGCGTGGTTGCCATTTCCCAAAGACAAGCGACGTCCCTTTTCGATGTGTGTGATTGCGGACATCCGTGGGCTCCGCAACAAAGCCGATGCCGCAGTTGATACGATTGATCGGGATTTGAAGGCTGGCGGAGCAACCCGCAGCGACGTTGAGTATCGCGGCCAAACAATTCGTGTTTACACCACCAAGCCCAAGCCAGGGCAACTGAAGATTGAGCAGATTGCGATCACACTGGACGATACTCGAATCATCGCCTCGGATCGCGATACCGTCGTTACGAACGTGCTTGATGCGATCGCTGGTGAAATGAAAAACCCTTCGATTAGCGAGTCGGCTGAATTCCGCGACGTGTTAACGCGGTCCAGTCGAGCGATGCAAGATCCGTTTACCGAAGGTCACAGCACGGTCGCAGGCGAATGGTTTGCTCGTCCCATTCAGATGGGGCTTATTTTGCGAGAAACCTTCCAGGTGGATCGCGGCAATCAGGTTGACATTTTAAAGCTGCTTGAAAACCAAGGTTTCGATGCCATCAAGGCGGCCGGCGGCATTCTGGCAATCGCAGGCGATCGTTACGATATTTTGCATCGCGGGTTTGTTCTGGCTCCACCCACGACGAGCGAACCGAGCAAGTATGAAAAAGCAGCAAGAATGTTGTCCTTCTTCAACGCGGGCTTGGATCCGGTTCCCTATTGGGTTGGGAAGGATACAGGCACCATTAGCCAGATCCGATTGAAGATCGCCGATGCATTTTGGGCATCCGAATCGATGATCAATGAGGCATTTGGCGATGACATTTTCGAACCGATGATTGAGGGAATTCGTGACGATACCGATGGGCCTCAGATTGATTTGAAAAACAATGTTTTGCCCGCTCTGGGGGACGAGGTCCTGTTGCTGACCGACAATACATTACCGGCGGAGGTCAATTCCGAGCGAATGTTAGTTTCGGTCCGTTTGAAGAATCCTGATGCGATCAAACTTGCGGTTCGCAAGGCAATGGAAGTCGAACCCGATGCCAGCAAGTTGGATGTGTTACCAGGCGTGGAAGTGTGGCGGGTTCAACGCGGCAGCCAATCCGATGCTTCCTTTGAAGCCGATGTTTTCGGCGACTTGGGGTTTGACGAAGAGACCGTGGAAGAGGCTCCGCCGCTATTGGATCATTGGGCGATTGCGGTCGTCGATGAAAAGGGAGCAGACGGGAATTCTTATCTGATGTTCTCCAGTCATCCTGATTTGTTGATTGAAACGGCCAAGCGGATTCATAGCGGGCAAGACGGTGGGTTTGCCAAACTGCCTGAGGTCCTCCGAGTCGTCGACGCACTAAAGGACCTTGGGGCCGAGAGCGTTTCGCTGAGCCGCATCGCACGCACCAGCGTTTCGCTCCGCGTGAAATACGAGTTGCTGCGAACAGGCAAGCTGAAAGACAGCGACACGATCCTGGCGACCATCATTCGGCGTGTCTTTAAAGACGAAAACGGAGATGACGTCGAGCCGATCAATACGGATAAACTGCCACCGCTCAACCAGATTGAACAGCACTTTCCCGAGGGTGGTAATTATGTCGTGACTGAGAAGGACGGATGGTCCTTGAGCGGATTCTTCTTGAAGTAGCGGCTCGGTTGGGGCCCACTGCTTTTGCAGCGCCGGGATCGCAACAAGAACGCCGAGATCACAATAAGAGCGACGGGATCAGTTGATCCCGTGTCGTCCAAATCGGCTGCTCGAGCTCTACTCGCTGAGTGCTTTTTGGACGGCTTCGATGACGACGGGCAGCACTCGGCCGCGTACGTCGTCCAGCGTACCTTCGAGGAATCCGCCGGCGGCGGCCTTGTGTCCGCCGCCACCAAATTTTCGAGCCACTTCGTTGCAATCCATGCTGCAGCGGCTGCGAAAGCTCAGTTTAAAGCCGCCTCGGATTTGACCTACAAAGATTACCGCCGCCTTGGTGCCTTGGACTGCCAGGGTCAAGTTGATCGCATCTTCGGTGTCATTGGGCTCCGCGCCGACTTTGGCAAAGTCTTCTTTTTCGACATGCGTGTGCATTAGCGCCCCGTCGAGTTCCGACTGCGTTCTCGACAGGATCAGCCCGCGAAGACGCAGCCGACCCAGCGTGTCACGTTCGTACAGGTCTGCATAGACTTCGCTAGGTACCACGCCGGCATCGATCAGACGTGCGATAACACGATAGGTTTCGGGCGTGACGCTACCGAACCGAAACCATCCTGTGTCGGTGGCGATCGCAGCAAACAGAGGCACGGACATGCTACGAGTCAACGGAACGCCTAACGCATCAGCGGCTTGCACCACGAGATGGCCGGTCGCTTCGGCTTGGTAATCCTTGTACATCGTCGCGCCGAGTTCATCTTCGCCGACGTGGTGGTCCAGTACGATCTTGTCGGCGCGGGAACTGCGAATGACATCGCCCATGTCGCCCAGCTGTGCCCACGCGCTGGTGTCGAGGATCATGATGCAATCCGCGGAAATGTCTTCGGCTTCGACATCGTCGCCGAGGACTTCGATGTTGCCCGCAGGGTCGAGGAATTGCAGTGCCATCGGGGTGCGGTGAGCGTTGATGATTCGCACTTTCTTGCCAATCGTTCGCAGCACTTCGGCCATCCCCAACTCGCTGCCCAACGCATCGCAATCAGGGCGGATATGGCTGACAAGCACGAACGATTCGTAGTGGCTAATCTGATCAACAAAGGCTTTCCACTGAACACCCATCTGGCTTTACTTTCGGTTACTTGAAATTCGTATTGTTTTCGGATTTGGCGGTTTCAATTTTGCCAAGCGATGATTGCCCAAGCGATGATTGCACCGAGGCGATGTCCAATTGCAGCTGAGCGACCAAGGCTTCGACTGAATCGAAGCGGGCAATGTCGCGCACTCGACTGACAAAGTCAACCAGCAGCATTTGGTCGTAGAGATCCCCAGTGTAGTCCATCACATGGACTTCGACTTTGCGGTCGCTGCGGTCATTGAAGGTGGGGTTGGGCCCGATATGAATTGCGGCCCGGTAGCGATGCCCGTCGTGGATCGCATATCCCCCGTAAACACCGGCAGCGGGAACCAGAACGTCGATCTCGCTCAAGTTTGCGGTCGGAAAGCCGATGCCGGTTCCGCGTCCATCTCCTCGCACGACTCGACCGCGGATCTGGTGCGGATGTCCCAGCATGTGAACCGCCGCTTCGATGTTCCCCGCTTCGAGTTGCTGGCGAATCCGAGTACTGCTGATCATCGCGTCACTGTCGATGCTCGAATCCGCGACCACTAAATCGATCTCGGACTGGTCACAAAGTGTTTGCAACGTTTCAATGTTGCCTTCGCGGCCACGGCCAAAAAAGAAGTTGGGGCCTTCGACGATACCTTTGGCCGCCAGCGTTTTCTTGACGAGCGATTCAAAGAAATCAGCAGCGGAAAGGTTCAAAAAGGCTTGGTTGGTAGGCACCACCACCAGAAAGTCGGTGTTGATTTGCGATAGCAATTCGGCGCGACGCTCAATCCAAGTCAATTTCGGCGGCACGCGGTCCGGACGCAAAATCGCCGCGGGGTGCGGGTCCAGCACAACGCCGACCACCGGGCCGGCGACGCGGTCAGCCATTTCTCGGGCCTTGCCGATCAAAGCCGCGTGGCCCCGATGGACGCCATCAAAATTCCCGATGCTGATCACGCCGCCGCGAACCGCATCAGTCACTTCGGCAAGCGGGATGATTTTCGTCACGGGTCAGATAGGTCGAGAAAGGAAAATGGCGTCGCGTTGAACAAAGTGCGGGGCAGGGCAGGGGAGCCACGATCAGCCGTACCGCGATCGGACATTATGCCTGACTTTGCTCAGGAATCGAAGGCCGCTATCACTTTTGGCAATTCCGACAGCAGTTCATACGCACTCATCCCGGGTTGCCCATATTCCGCTGCCGCTCGGTCGCCCGCCGCTCCGTGGATCCATACCCCCAATCTAGCTGCGTCCCACGGCGACAATCCTTGCCCCATCAGCGAGGTGATCACTCCTGTCAACACATCGCCAGAGCCCGCTGTGGCCATTCCAGGGTTGCCCGTCGAATTGATCCAGGTCCTCGTCGCATCGACCACGACCGTCGGTCCTCCTTTGACCACGATGGTGACATGGTGATGCGCCGCCAATTTCTGAGCCGCTTCGATTTGTAAGTCGCGGTTTTTCGTATCAATCCCCGCCAATCGTCCCAATTCGCCAGGGTGAGGCGTCAGCACGATGTTGTTTGCTTCGCCATTGTTTGATCGCGACTTGCCCGATCGCGACTTGCTCGACGAGATCGGATCTCCCTTGGCCCACTGCATCTTGGCCAGACAGTTGATCGCGTCGGCGTCAAAGACGCGAGCGAGTTTCGTGGGCTCGATCAATCGGCGAACGATCTGCATCGATCCATCGTTGGTTGTCATCCCAGGGCCACAGCCAATGGCATCCAAACCATCAAGTCGCGAGGCGAGTTCATCCACCGCGCCGACGGCGAAGTGGCCTTGCAAATCATCTGCTAGCGGGATCGTCATCACGCACGGATGAAACGAGGCGACAGTTTCTAAGCATCGATCGGGCACGGCGGTCGATACCAAACCCGACCCGGTGTGCAGCGCTGCGATCGACGAAAGCGCGATCGATCCCGCCATCCCTCGCGAACCACCACACAGCATCACGCGGCCAAAGTTTCCTTTATGGGAATCTTGCTCGCGTTTGGGGAAGGATGCGGGGGGCTGATGACTCATTGCGATTCCTTAGTTTGTCGAACTGTTTGGCGACCGGTGTGTCGAATGGATGCTTGCCTTTTCGAGTTGACGGATAATCGTTCCTGCCAAATAGCCGCCCTTGAATCCCGCGTCGATATTGACCACCGCGACGTTTGCCGCACAACTGCTGAGCATGCCAAGCAGCGGGGTCAATCCGCCCAGCGTCGCTCCGTAGCCCACGCTGGTGGGGACGGCAAAGATTGGGATCGACAAATGCCCAGCGACCACCGGAGGCAGTGCACCTTCCATGCCAGCGATCACGACGGCGGCGGACGCTTTGCGAAGCTTGGGCAACGCATGGATCAGACGTTGAGGCCCCGCGACACCGATATCCGTAAAGACGGAAACGGCGACTCCCATCCACGTCAACGTCTCGATCGCCTCGGCGGCCACCGCCGCGTCGGTGCTGCCCGCCGTGATCACCGCAACATGAAATGGGCGATCCTCTGGATCGATCGGGGCGGGGCAGGGGGCTTCCGATGCGAGGTGAGTGCGGAACGTGCGGCCGATCGCGTCATGGTGGCTGTGGGGGAACCGTGATTTCAATTTCTCAGCCGCCTCGGGGTGAACGCGAGTCACCAGCGACGTTTGAGCATCGGCAATTTGAGAGTCGATAATCCGAGCGATCAACTCGAAATCTTTGCCCTCACCGTAGATCACTTCGCCGAAACCGCACCGTCGTTGTCGGCCCAGATCCACCGTGGCGCCGTCGATGACCGCCATTTTTTCGGCTTCGCTGCCGATACGAACATTTTCGGTCGAGCCGATATTTGCGATTTGAAGTGCCGAAATTGCCTCGGCCACCGACGTGGTTCCGGCGGCGACTTCCGCGATTAACGCGGCAATTTCCGGTGAAAGCGAAGCGGAAGGACTCTGCGATTGGGGCAGGGTAGGGCGATCGGATTGCGAAAGCTGCGAAGCGTCGTCGGGCATGGGCGGTTGCAGTCTAGGGGAATCAAAATTCAAATTGATGCTCGTTGACGAACATCGTTTCTTCGGTTCTTGCATTCTCGGTGGATAACATCCTAATGAAAAGCTGCGTACTTGCTTACTCGGGCGGTTTAGATACTTCGGTCATTCTCGGTTGGCTTCAAGACCAAGGCTATGAGGTGCACGCGGTCTACGTCGACCTCGGCCAACCTTGTGAAGATCGCGAAGCGACGCTGCAAAAAGCCCGCGACTGTGGTGCCAAATCCTCACGGATCGTCGATGTTCGCGAAGAGATGTGCCGCGATTTCGCCTTCCCTGTGCTGGGATGGCAAGCCAAATACGAAGGCATCTATCTGCTCGGCACCTCGATCGCTCGCCCTCTGATCAGCAAGGTTTGTATCGACGTGGCCCACGAGGTCGGTGCGACCGCCTATGCCCACGGCGCGACCGGCAAGGGCAATGACCAATGCCGTTTCCAGTTGGCCGCCGACGCGATCGACCCGAGCATCAAGATGATCGCTCCTTGGCGAATCAAAGAATTCCGCGAGGCGTTCCCAGGACGTACCGAGTTGATCGCCTACTGCAACGAAAAGAACATTCCTGTCAAAGCATCCGCTGCTAAACCGTACAGCAGTGACGAGAACGTGCTGCACATCAGCTACGAAGCTGGCAAGCTCGAAGAGTTGGATGTCAATGGCGTCGAGATCGTCGATTTCGGAATGGGCGTCAGCCCCCAAGAGGCTCCGGATAAAGCCGAATTGGTCACGATCGGATTTGAATCGGGCGTGCCAACCAAATTGAATGGTAAAAACGTCAGTGCGTTGGAAATGGTCGAAGGCCTGAACGAGATCGCTGGTCGCAACGGCGTAGGCCGCATCGATATGGTCGAAAACCGTTTCGTCGGAATGAAGAGCCGCGGTGTTTACGAGTCGCCGGGGATGACCGTGTTGTACGACGCTCACATGTACATCGAACAATTGTCGATGGACCGTGACCTAATGCACTTGCGTGATCGTATGGCTCCCGAAGTAGCTGAAATGGTTTACTACGGATTCTGGTACACGCCGAAGATGGATGCATTGATGGCGTTCATGCGTGAATCGCAAAAGCCCGTGACTGGCGAAGTGACACTGAAACTATACAAGGGCAACATCATCGTCGATTCGCGTTCGAGTCCGAATAGCCTGTACGACGAAGACATCGCGACGATGGAAGGCGGCGGAACGTACGATCAGGACGACGCCGAAGGCTTCTTGCGTATCCAAGGCTTGCCAAGTCGAGTGCAAGCAGCGGTAACGCCTCGCAAGTTCTAATTGCCACTCGCGACCGAATCCGTAGCGAAAGTCGCCAAGACTTTCGTCTGGAAACCACAGTGGACGAGGCCACGAGTCCCGTCCAAAAACCACAGTGGACGAGGCCACGAGTCCCGTCCAAAAACCGTAGCGGACGAGGCCGCGAGTCCCGTCCACTACGCGGAAACGGGGCCGTGCCAAAGCGGCTAGTCCAACGTGTCATCGGCGAGCGGTTCGCCACCACGAGGCGTCACCAGGGCTCGAAGCGTCGAGACAGGCGTGGCTTCATCAAGATAGTGGCCTCGCTCGTCCACCGTGACCATGGCCGCCCCGCTGTCAAGCAAGCCGCCGATGTTATTAGACGATCCGCCGATGCCTTGTAACGTCGCAAAGTCGAGATCGACTGGTTCCGTCCACACACCGCTGGTGATCGGTGGTGAAGCTTCGACGACCAGGATTGTTTTCAGCGGATCGTCGACCACTTGGTTGGGTCCGAGCGGGCCACTGCTGGGAAACAGCGTGCGGTCTCCTGTGACAAGGTAGTATCCGCTCTCGTTAAATCCGCCCCGCATTTGGCTGCTCGGGTGACGATAGACAGCAGGCATCTGCGAAAACGCGACGGAAATATTTTCTTGCGAGTCCCATGCGGCATTGCGATCGATCATGTTGTACAGTTCGTCTTCGCCAAGGTAGGGCAGAATCAGCACTCGCCACGAGTGCAGCGGTTTTCCCGCAGTGTCCTTGGTAAACGGCGGCGGATAGCTGCCATGGTCGGCAGCATACGCGTTCAACGCCGCGGCAATTTTTTCAAGGTTGCGCATCGATGCGGTACGGTCTCGGTTGGTTTGCAACATGCCGACGGTTTGCCGACCTTGATAGATCGCTGCAAACCCGATTGCCAGTAACAAGATCAGCACCACGACGGCCGCGACGATCGAAGCAAACTGTTTCGAGACCGATTGAGACCGTGCGAATTCGGGAGTCGCTTCTCCGGCGAAATCAGGTAGTTGGATCTCGCCACCACATGTGACGCACTCTCCCTTTTGACCGCTGTATCGATCTTCGACTTGCGTTTTGGTTTGACAATGAGGGCAGGTGAACAAATAAGGCATGGCACAACGATTCGATGGCGTTTAAAGGATTAGCCGCTGGAGCTATTCTATGCGGAAATCTTGCCCAATAATACTCAGTGGTTTCAAAAGGAAATCGGATGCGAATCGTGATTCAACGCGTGGCGACGGCCAAGGTAGAAGTGCAGGGCAGGGTGGTCGGCCAAATTGATCGAGGTGTGTTAGCGTTGGTTGGTGTCGGCCACGGCGACACCATCTCCGAAGCGAAATGGTTGGCTGAAAAAACGTCGCAACTAAGGATCTTTCCCGATGACGAGGGTAAGATGAATCGGTCGCTGTTGGATATCGGAGGCTCGGTTCTCGCCGTCAGCCAATTCACATTGTTGGGCGATTGTCGCAAGGGGCGTCGTCCCGCGTTCACCGACGCTGCGGCTCCCGAAATCGCTAACCAAATCTATCAATCGTACAACGAATGTTTGCGAGCAACCGGCGTGCGAGTCGAAGAAGGGATTTTTGCGGCCGATATGCAAGTCAGCTTGGTTAACGATGGTCCCGTGACGCTGATCCTCGACCGAACAAGTTCGTAAATCAAAAAGTCGTCGACTTAATTATCTCCAAGGTAGCCATTTGTCCCACTGGATCAATTCCGGAGCCGGCTTGGCAATGTAGCTGTTGTCCAGTCGTGATCGTTGCCGGATACGTTCGGCCACCCCGTGATCGCCCCAAGCGAGATAAATCAACAGGAACAATTTTGCGTACACGCTGACATTGGCGAGCTGGCTTTGGCCAAAGAACTTCAGCGCAGTGCCAAACGATTTTTTTAGTCGAAACCGCCCTCCCCCAAAATCGATGCTCCAAATTTCATCCAGGATCAGATGCACTAGAAAGCCAACGACCACCGCGACGCTTTTGTAGACGCGGATCGATTCGCTCGGGCACGGCATCACAAGATAGGCAAGCAGTCCCGCAGTTGCCGCGGCAGGAATGCTGTGCCACATTCCGCGATGGACTGTGTAGCGTTTAAAGAATTCGACCGCCACAAATCGGATCGCGATATAGATCAACATCGCCGCTAACGCCATCGCCTCGTGCGATAGTTCCAGATCACGAAAGCGTTCGATCATCAACATCGGCACGACGGCCGCCGCGAACATGCTGGTTTCGCGAAGCGGGATGCCGGAATCGCTATCCAAGTCCGGCAGCATGCCGCTGACCGAACATAATCCGCCAGCCAAAATCCCGCTCTCCAGCGACATCGATTGGGACGTCACGCCCCAATAACCGTAGGCGATGCCCACGATCGTGCTGCCGGTGATGTGCGTTTTGAAATCGGCCACGACAGGAAGGGCAGGGGAGTGGTGAAAAAAATTCCGAGGCTATCGGGAATCGATCTCGTCACTCTTTGCAAGCAACCACATCCATTGGTAGCAATTCAGTGGTTCGTGATGCATTGCGATCGTGCGCGACAAATACAGATTCCCTTAGCTTCTTACATAGGATTTTTCGTAGGGGGCTGCCAAGCCCGAATCAATTGATCTTCGCTTGACGGGGGCACTTGGCTACAATCCGCGCCAATGTGGAAACTCGGCACGATGGCATGCTGAGAGGCGATGAGCCGTTTGCTATCAAACGAGTTTTCTGGGAGTGGGCTGGCGGCATTGTTTGCGATCAGGCTTGAATAAAAAATTTTCGATTGCAACCGCCCTTCCCGCCTCTCACTCGCATGCCCCTTACTCGCATGCCCCTTACTCGCATGGAAGCGTTCTGGTGGAAATTTACGACATCATGATGTTGGTTGTGTTGGTCGGCGCGTTGCTGTTTGGCGCGATCAAAGGTTTCGCTTGGCAGCTCGCTTCGATCGCGTCGATCGTGGTCAGCTACATGGTGGCCTACAACTTTCGTGAACCGTTCAGCCAATCGATCCATGCCGATCCGCCATGGAACCGATTCTTGGCGATGTTGATTCTGTACGTCGGCACATCACTGGTCGTTTGGGTTGCCTTCCGGATGGTCAGCGGCACGATCGATCGCTTCAAGCTTCGCGAATTTGACCGCCAAATCGGAGCGATGTTTGGGCTGGCCAAGGGAGCCCTTTATTGCATCCTGATCACGCTGTTTGCCGTGACGCTGTTTGGTGAAAACGTTCGTGAGAAAATCGTCGGCAGCAAGAGCGGCAACTACATCGCCAGCGTGCTGGCCCGCAGCGAATCGGTGATCCCGCCCGAGATCCAAGAGGTCGTACAACCGTACCTAGACCGGTTCGAAAAGCGATTCAATTCGGACGACGCCCAAGAGACGCCCGCAGGCTTTTTGGAAGGCGTCGGACACACGATGGCCCGAGATGCAGCGAGTGGCGTTTTGCCCGAATCGCTGTGGGATGATGGTTCGGGAAACTCGACCGGGCGATCGCCATTGCCGGTCGATCCGAGCGGTTGGAATGCAGGCGAATCGGTGCCGCGGCAAGCTCAACGACCGTGGGAAGGATTCCAGCGTTAGAGCGATCGCATCCGTAGCGAAACTCGTCAACGGCTTGTTGATTTAGTTGGCCGCTTGGGCGCTAGCCCCGGTTTCGTCACCACAGAACCGGGGCTAGCGCCCAAACGGCTAACATCAATTTTCGAAGATCGAATAAATCAACAAGCCGTCAAGAGTTTCGGCAGGATCGGCGCGTTGACGACATGCAGCAAGGCGATCCCACGTGGACGACGAACTGGGACGACGAAAGTCTTGACGACTTCCGCGACGTGATTTAAACGCGATGCCACACGCTGAGAAGGGGATGTGGATGACAGGCTGGAAGCCTATTCCACGAAATGCACGAAACACGGGGAAAAACGCACCTTTAATACAACATAAGGGGCATTATCGGACGTTGCGGGGCGGTTTAAATATGCCGCAAAACCCGGCCTCTCCCGCTTTTCGCTCTTCCAGATTCGCTGCCTGATTCACCTCCGCATGACCTGTCGACGCGACCTTTTGTCATCGATGGCGACTGGCAAACATCGATGGCTCTCTGGCAATCGCGGCGTGGTCGCGATCGTTCGCTCTGCGAATCGATCGATCAAAAACTGGGCGGCGTCGACGCTGACCGCCGCCTCAACTGCGACACCAGCTGGTCAAGATTTGCGAAGCATTGCTTGCCAGTTTCCCGGTCGCACTGCCCGCTCGACTTCGAGCGAAATGATCCTGCGGCGGATCACTCCAACCGAAGCTTTCGGCGGCCCGTGATGGCCGATCGATGGCGGCCCGATTTGGCCTGCAAAGATGGCGACACATCCGGTCGATGTGTCGCCGATCGAGCGAATGAGAATGCTCGATTTTGAAGTTTGGCGAGAATCGAAATTCGGTTCTCTTTTGTTCACCTATGCGGATTCGGCTTCATCCAAGAAGACACCGATTCGGCGGAACTTTTCATACCGCTCGTTGACCAGGTCTTCGGTCGTTTTGGTTTCCAGATCGGACAGCGTTCGCGACAGATAACTCTTCAATCGCGACGCCATTTGGTGGTGGTCACGATGAGCGCCGCCGAGCGGTTCTTCGAGCACATCGTCGACCACGCCGAGTCGCTTCAGATTGTCGCTGGTGAACCGCAGTGCCGCGGCCGCTTTGGGCGCATGTTCGTGGCTCTTCCACAAGATGCCCGCACAGCCTTCGGGGCTGATCACGCTGTAATAAGAATGTTGCAGCATCGCGATTCGGTCGCCGACACCGATGCCCAACGCGCCGCCCGATCCGCCTTCGCCGATCACGACACAGATCACGGGCGTCTTCAAGCGGCTCATCATGAACATGCTTTCGGCGATCACTTGCGCTTGACCACGTTCTTCGGCACCGATCCCCGGGTACGCGCCCGGTGTGTCAATAAAACAGATCAGCGGCATGCGATACTTTTCGGCCAATCGCATTTTGACCATCGCTTTGCGATAGCCTTCGGGATGAGCACAGCCGAAATGGCACGCCGCCCGCTCTTTGAATGTGCGACCTTTTTGATGTCCAAGGACCAACACTTTGAAGCGATCGAGTTTGGCGAAACCCGACAGCATCGCGCGGTCATCGCCGAAATGTTTGTCGCCATGCAGTTCGACAAATTCATCAAACGCCAGATTCAAATAGTCACGTGTGTAGGGTCGGTTTTTGTGACGAGCCACCTGCACGGTTTGCCATGAGTCAAGTGACCCATAGACATCGCGTAGCAGATCAACAAGTTTGCGACGCAAGTCGCGGATCTCTTTTTCGATTTCGTCCGTGCGATTGGTTTGACGTTCAAGTGACGCAATCTTGCTCTCAAGATCGGCGATCTCGTATTCAAATTCTAATCCAGGTCCAGCGCTCATTCTTTTCTCGTGATAAGTGGTGTGCGGCTTCACATGCAATCGAAAATCCGAAGCATCGCACGCGTACTGTGTTTCGGAGACGAAGTTTTAGATGTCGTCGTCGTCGCCGTTGGAGGATGGTTTTTTGATCATGTCTTCGGCACCGCGAATTCCCGTCTGGGTGTCAAACACACTGACTTCGGGTTTGCGAGGACGTTTGTTCCACAATTCCATCGCGCGGAATTGCTTCAAGAATTCCCACATCGATGGCGGCCGATTGTCAGGCTTTTTCGCCATCATCTGCTTGATCACATCGGCAAAGTCCTTTGATACGTTGTTGTTGTATGCAATCGGACTCGGGATCGATGCGGTCAGATGTTTGTTCAGCAAATCGTTGGGCGTATCGCCGGTGTATGGCGGTTTGCCTGTGACCAATTCAAACAACACGCAACCAAAGCTGTAAATGTCCGACCGCTCGTCGCATACTTTGCAACGGATCTGTTCGGGTGACATATAGCTTCGTGTTCCCTTGGCGTACTTGGAACTGTGGAACAGCTTGCTGAAGCCTGTCTTCTTTTTCTCGGCGATCGTAAAGTCGATCAACTTCGTTTCGCCGTCGCGGCTGACCAAGTAATTGTCCGGCTTGATATCCAAGTGGATCCAATTCTTGGTGTGCATGTAATACAAGCCTTCGGCGGCTTGGCCGACGATCTTGTCCAACATGTAGGCCAGCGATTCGGGGCCCTGCCGGAGAGCTTGCTTCATATTCAATTCACTGAATAGTTGCAGCACCAAAAATGGCACTCCCGATTCGACGCGAAAGTCGACGACTTTGATAATACGAGGACTGTTCAGATCCGACGCCACGGTGAACTCGTGTTTCAGTAGCGCGATCTCTGATTTGTCCTCTCGCGCCGATGGCTTGAGCAGTTTTAGCGCGTAACGCTCATTGGAGTTTTCATCGATGGCTTCCCAGACGTCACAGGTACTTCCGGAGCGAATCAAACGGGCCAATCGATAGGGGCCCAGGAAATCACGGGTCTTGGTCATCAGCACAAATCAGGGGCGAATCGTAATTTGGTCGGCACAGAACAATCGCTCTATGATAGTTCAATCGGTCCCTAGCCCGATAGGTCGGGATCGAGGCGGCGGCGTCCATGGTGTCCCACGACAATCGGGGCTGCGGGCCGTTTGCGGATACACCGGCCAGCCTGCAAACCGAAGCCGGCCGTACGGCGAAATTCCCGTAATTTCCAGGGTTTCGCTAGTTTCGCCGCTGCTGCAGCAGTTGTTCATACAGCTCGCGGATCCGCCGCGTCATCGTTTGATGGCGGAACTGGTCCGTAAATCGCCTCTGCCCTGCCCTACCCATTTGCTGGCGCAATTCGCTGCTGCGGCTCAATTGCAGGATCGATTCGGCGAGCTGGTCGATGTCACCCGGCGGGATCAAATACCCTGTCTCGCCCGAGATCGCGACCTCGCGGGCCCCGTCGACATCGTAGCTGATCACCGGACGACCCGCGATCAAAGCTTGCGGCAACGCACGGGCCAACCCTTCGCGGTACGAGGTGTGGACCAAAGCGTCCATTGCCCCGATCAACGAGGGGACCTCATCGGGGGGAACCAATCCCGAGAAGATGAAGTTCTCACTCAACCCCAGCGATTCGATTCGCCGAGTCAAACTGTCTCGTAAAATGCCGTCACCGACCAGCAAAAATCGGACTTGCGGAACCTGTTTAACGACCTTGGCTGCTGCCGAGATCAGATCATCATGTCCCTTTAAATGAAACAGGCGGGCGATCTTTCCAATCACGATCGCATCCTCGGACAATCCAAAGCGTTGACGAACACGCTCGCGATGTTCGCTGGCATGCAGAAACGGTTCGACATCCATTCCGCTATAGATCGTCGTGAATTTTTCACGCGGGGCCACGTCGGCATCGACCATCAAATCGGTCATCGCGTCGGCGACACAAATCATGTGATGGCACCGCTTGGCCGCCCATCGTTCGCAGGTTCGATACAGCGTCCGAGTCACCGCCGGTTGAAATTGGTGAAACGGAGCCCCATGGACGCTATGAATGATCGCGGGAACTCGCTCGCTCCACGCGACCGCGCGTCCCAAAATACCTCCCTTGGCGCTATGCGTATGGACAACGTCCGGTTTGAATTTTCGGATCGCCTCGCAAAGCTCGACTCGGCCCTTGAGGTCGTGAATCGGATGGATCGCTCGACGGAGGTGGTCGAGCTTGCAAATCGGCAACTCCCCTGCCCTGCCCTGGCTCAAGAGGTCTCCCTCCGGCCCCACTTCTTTTCCGGTGATCAACAACACGTCATCACCGAAATCGTACATTAGATCCAGACAATTCAGCAGCGTGTTCTCTTGAGCACCACCAATAATCATACGAGTAATGACATGAGCAACACGCACGAATTGTTTCCTAGCCAGCGAAAGGTTTTGAGGGACGGTTTACTTGAGGTGTTTCTTGAGGAACCCATCAATATCGGTTACTACCGTATCCATCCAATCGCTTTGGTTCCAGTGACCATGTTTCGCACCGTCATGAATACGAAGCTCGAAGGGGACACCCAGACTCTTCATTTTTTCACGTGCCGGTTCGTTGCGTGCCGGGTTGTCCAGACTGCCCGTGATAAACAACGTCGGCGGCATGTCCTTGTCGATCGCTTCGTAGGCATCGGCAAGCTTGTACATTTCTTCGGCATTGTCGATCGTGTCGCCGATCCAGTGCACTGCATAAGCTTTGTCTTTGACGTCATGAGAGCGTTCGGCAACGCTTCCCGATGCGGTTTGCAGAGGACCAGCCATCACGACGACGGCTTTTAGCGTTGATGATTCGCTGTTGCTAAGTCCCGCGTGATGCAACTTGGTATCTGTGTTTCCGGCAGCCATTAGCCCTGCAAGATGCCCGCCCGCCGAACCACCTACTGCAGCAATTCGATTGGGATCGATGTTCCAGTCCGCTGCATGTTGCCGGAGAAATGCGGTAGCGGCGTTACAGTCACGGATCGCGGCAGGAAATTTTGCTTCAAAGGCGAGTCGGTACTCGATCGCGGCTACGACATAGCCTTTTCGAGCAAGCTGTTTGGCCAATGCTTGGAACTTCGTCTTGTCGCCTTTGATCCATCCGCCTCCGTGAACCAGCACGATCCCAGGAAGTGTCGTTCCCGCCTTGGCAGTCGGACGAAAGACATCCATCAGCAATTTGCGGCCATCGACGTTTGCATAGACAACATTGCGGTCCGTCGACAACTCCCCTGCCCTGCCCTGATCCGATTGGCCATTCGTGTTGGTTTCCGGTGCGGGTTGCGGCAGCACGCCGTATTGGTAGATCGTCTTGTAGTACAACCCATCAAAGGTGCTGATGAAAAGTGTGCGTCCCTCGCTGCCCGCGATGATGGCGTTAATTGGTCGCGCCGGCGTGGGAATGGTTTCACGCAGATTTCCGTCAGGATCAAACACGTAGACGGCATTTGCACCGGTGCAGTACACATTGCCCGCCCGGTCGATGCACATGCCGTCACCGCGGAAACCTTCCTCGGTCTCCTTCAGTTGAGCAAACCGTTTGGCCGTTTGCAGCTTTTTCGTTCGATCAATCGGGATCTCGTACAGTGCCCCCGATTTGTGCGATGACACATACAGTGTGGATTCGTCGGGTGACAACGCGATCCCGTTCGGAGTGTCAAGTTTCGTTGCAAAGATCAGCACGTTGCCATTCGCATCGATACTGCGGACGATGCCTTCGCCAGTAAAGGTAGCGTAGACGGTGCCGCTTGAATCGACCACCAAGTCATTAGGGCGTTGCTTCTTTTCGAACTGAGCCAGCGTTTCGGTTTTGCCACCCGGCCCCAGAATTGCAATCCGGCTGTTGGCGTTGTCGCTCAAATACAATTTGCCAAGCTGGTAGCATGTTCCGGAGATCCCAAGCGGTTCCTTTAATATGTTTTCAGAAACCACTTTCAAAGTTGCCAAGTTGATCTTGGTCAACTGTTTGGCTTTGACATCGGGCGCGTACAGCAGGTTGCGACCATCCCAAGCCGCGCCATCAACGAGTTGGAAATCGGCATCCAATCGTTTGAGTTCATTTTTGGTTTTTTCGCCGGAGGATCGGCGTGGGCGATCGCGGCAGAGGTCGCTAGCGAGCAGATCGCCAACACAGCGGCGAAGCAGTTTTTAAGAAAGGGGGCGGGCATCGAGGGGACGTTCCTTGGTGAGCGGAGGGGGAATGGGGAGAGGACTGGCAGCTCACCAGTTTACTCACTCTTTCACTCGCAATGTGCCCTGCCCTGCCCCGCAAAAGTCATTCGCGTGGTTTGACGTCCTGCAACTGCGTTTCCAGCAGCCGCATGCTTCGCGACAGCAGCACTCGGATCGCCACGTCGGTCTTGTCCAGCTTGGCGGCGATCTCTTTGGTCGGCAACCCTTCGACGTAACGCATGCGAATTGCCTGCTTTTGATCGTCCGAGAGTTCCTCGATCGCCTCTTGCATGCGAACCATACGAATATCGCGGCTTAGCGCGGCGCTAGGCGACGTCATGCTGGCGACCAACATTTGTTCCAGTCCGAGCGCTGCCGTGCTGGCTGGATTTGCCGCATGGATTGATCGTTGGCGGCCTGCGTCACGGCGTTTCGCACCAAAGTGGAATCGGTGCGCATCGACGACCCGGCGGCGAGCGATCTGTTGCAACCACTGCATCGGCTCGTATTGATCAAAGGGAGCCGAATCGAGACTTGACAGCGCTGCGGTGGAAACCTCTTGAATCAAGTCATCCAGTTCGACCACGGCCAACAGATGTTCGCCGGTGATCGATTTGAGAAAGCCAGCCAATTGACCGCGGTTAAGGTCGATGTAACTCGCCAACGCCTCCGCATTGTGCTGCTTGATCCGTTGTACGAGTTCGGGGTGATCGAAATTATCCATGTTCAAACCTATTGGTAAGGTAGCTTGATTCCTTCAATCAACATACAGTAGCGACGTCGTTTGAAGAAATGTGAGGTGTGTTTCGAACTCAATTTCGTGGAGAAAGTTTTGCCAGAGATCCTGCTATGAAAAATCAGGTCCACTCCAGCGACCGTGAAGACGATATGGACGCGGTCATCCAGGCGTGTCTCGAAAAGCTCTTGCAACGTGCTTCGGTCGATCAACCTGCGGAATTGCGGAATCTGTTGCCCGACGCGGATTCCGAGTTACGGCATTTCGTATTAATCGAATTGATAAAATTGGATATGGCCATCGCAGCCGAAGCAGGAACGCTGCATTGCATTGAACACTACGTGGATGCGATGCCCGACCTGCTGTCGATGGAAACCGTCCCACTTGATTTAGTAATGGAGGAAATTCAGCTGCGAAAGGATTTCGGCGAAACTCCGTCGCACGACGAGTACTTGCGGAGATTTCCTCAGTACGAAGCACTGCTTGACCAAATGTTGACACGGATCGAAGCAACGCGTTCGGTCGAAAAATGTGGACGTCCTGCTGAGATTCCAGTCGGTCGTCAAGTCGATGACTTTTTGATTCTCGCCAAGCTGGGTGAAGGCGCGATCGCCCACGTTTATCTCGCCCGACAAATTTCAATGCACCGCTTGGTGGCACTCAAAGTGTCGCATGGCAGCGGTGACGAATCGCAAGCACTTGCACAATTTGATCATCCCAACATCGTTCGTGTTTTTGACCAGCGGACGGTCGCCGAACACGCGTTGCATTTGTTATACATGCAATATCACCCGGGCGGCACTTTAGCCGACGTCGTGAAAATGGTTCGCCATTGTGATATATCAGATCGGTGCAGTCGGTTGCTGCTTGATTCGGTTGACCAAAATTTGCTACGCGCAGCCCAAGTGGTTCCCGACCGCTCGACTGTGCGGCAATGGATCGAAACAGCGCCCTGGCCGACCGTGGTCGCATGGATGGGAATGCAATTAGCCAAGGCACTTGACGAAGCTCATAAGTGTGATGTTTTGCATCGTGATGTGAAGCCTGCCAATGTGTTGTTGTCAGCCGAGTGTATTCCGCAACTCGCCGATTTCAATGTCAGCTTTGCCGGGGCCGCGGGTCGCGCCGGTGCCGCAGCTTCGTTCGGTGGTTCGATTGCCTACATGGCGCCGGAACATCTGCGTGCGATTAGTTCCAAACTGCTCGATGAACCTGAAAAAGTTCAGGAACCTGCGGATTTGTATTCGCTCGCGGTCACGCTGTGGGAATTGTGGCAAGGCGAGCGACCATTCGCCTGCGAGACCATTGCGGGGTCTTGGAGCGAAGCGGTGTCGAATCAGTTGGCTGCTCGCTCCGAACCGCTCAATGAACCAAAGCGATCTGAATCCGCGTCTGAACGCGTGCTCGAAAAAGTGCTTCGCAAAGCGTTGTCGTTGCAACCACAGGATCGTTTCGTCGATGGTGCCGAGATGGCCGGTCGGTTGCGTCTGTCGCTTCATCCCGAAACTGCCACGCTGTTTGACCCACCTGAGAAATCTGTGGCGATGACGCTCTCGAAATGGTCGCCGTGGGTCGTCACCAGTGTGATTTTGTTGTTGCCGAACATGATCAGCGGCTGTTTAAATTATCAGTACAACTATCACCATGTGATGGAAACGCCCGAGACAAAAGAAGGACTGCGACTCGTTTCGTGGGTGGTCAATTTAACGTTCTTTCCCTTCGCCGCAGGGATCGCGATTTGGTACACGCGGCGTATCGTGCGCGCCGTTGATTCGGTTCGCCGTGGTGAGCGCGTCGATCCATCGGACCTCAGTGAGACACTGGAACTCGGGCACCGTGCGGCATTGATCGGTGGATCGTTGTGGTTGATTGCCGGCGTGTTGTTTCCGCTTGTTTTGTCAGGAATCTTTTCTAGCTTCAGCATGATGCAAGCGGTGCATCTATTCATGTCGTCATTGATTTGTGGCGGTGTCGCGATGATCTATCCCTACTTTGGCATGGCATTGGTTGCCACGCTTGTGTTTTATCCCCGCTGTTTAAGCGGCACGATGCAAGACCCGCAATTCGATCAGCGTGCGGATCAAATTCTTTATCGTAGTGAATGGTATCTGTTGATCGCCGCCATCATTCCACTACTCGGTGCCGCCTTGTTGATCTCGACCGAAGGAGCATCGCAATTGTTCACGTTGACCGCGTTGGCGGCCGGCATCGTTGGACTGCTTGCGTCGTTTTTTGCTTAT
Source organism: Rhodopirellula maiorica SM1 (assembly GCF_000346295.1). Lineage (GTDB taxonomy): Bacteria > Planctomycetota > Planctomycetia > Pirellulales > Pirellulaceae > Novipirellula > Novipirellula maiorica. Next base: position 20,870 of record NZ_ANOG01000419.1, read on the forward strand.
CGGTTTATAGTCAACACTTGGAAGCAAATGGACGCTGTGTTGTCCAAACGCACGTCGATGGTTCCCGGTGAGTTGACGGCCGCTTCGTAATCTGACACGACCGCCACCCCAAACGGCGTGCGGGACGATTGCATCCTCGTTTTCCCCCTAAAAACTCTTGATGCAATCGTCCGCACGTTTTGGAACCTGAACAATCCACCTAAATTCCGCTCGCTGCGGCAACGTCGTTTGTGGCGTTGGTGGTGTCGAGCATCTTGATCGCCGAGCGGAGTGAATCAACATCGGGCTCGCTGTCGAACGTTCCGTTTTGCACCGAGTCAACTTGAGGTGCATCCGGCGAAGGAACTTGAGTCTCAACGGACGGTTGCACATTTTGGACGCTTCCTGAGTCGATCGTCGACACCGATTCCGTTTCAACCGTTGTCGATACCGAAACGGACACGACGGGGATCGAGGCGGCGTTAAACGCTTTCAAGTTGTTCGCCTCGTCGCTCTCCATCAGTTCGTCAAAACTATCGATGGCGACGACCAGTCGCTGAAATCCGATGACTTGTCCGTTGCGATTGCCCATCGCCAGCGCTTCGATCGGTAGCGTCACCAACACTTCGAGTGCTTCGCCGGCTTCGATTTTGTCCACTTTTACCGTGACGTTGGGTGACGTGGGACAGATGTGTCCGAACACCGCAACGGCGGTCACATGGAAACCACATACACTGCGAGTGCTGTGGTTTTGAATCACGATGGCGAACGTCGGCCCGCATGCCGAATCAACATGTTCTTGCTGGCGGACCTCGACGATTTGCAGATCGCCAATTTCACAATCAGGGATCGCCACATGCCCAAACGGCGATGCGTGGAACGTCGATCCACGATTGAACGTGTTGTTGACACCGTGCTGCGAAATCAAGTCGATGACGTGACTGCAATAGGAATGGTTTCCGAACAGATGTGAGGCATTGATTTGCTGAGCATCGGATTGCATCGTCATACAGACGACGAAGCTGGTGGTCATCAAGACCTTGGTTAATATTTGGCGGTTCATGAGTTTGCCTGTTCACAAAAAAAGAATTCGATTTCGATAGAAGAAAAGCCCGGCAACCGCGAAGCAATCGGGTTGTCGGGCTTGTTAAGTATTTTTGAGTACTGTTGAATCAGCTTGAGCCTTTTCAATCAGCACAGCCGACGATTACCAGCATCCCCAGTAGCTGGTGTAACAAGGGGTGTAGTAGGTGTACGTCGGTGTGTAGCTGTAGTGAGTTGTGTACACCGGGGTGTAGCAGTTGTGGTGGTACACGGGACGGTACCAGCTGCTGTAGCTGCGGTAGCGGAAGTGGCGGTGTCCGTAACCGATGCGGCGGAAACAGGCCGCGATCGCCTCTTCGCCACTCTGCGGCTCGCCGTCGTTGAGCAGCGATTCGACATCCGCCAGCCCCAGATCGTCGCTGGTGTCGGCCTGGGCGATCGAGTCGTTTTGGTCCAAGTTGGCGATCGTCGACAACATGCTGTCCTCTGCCATCACCGAGCTGGCAACCAAGATCATCGGGGCAACTGCGAAAAAGAATCGGTTTAACATCTTACGTGTCTCCAAGTGTGGCAGTGAATTGAAGGAAGCGAGCGTGAGTCTGCCGTGTCGCGTCGCTGCGTTGTTTGCTTGA
>NZ_ANOG01000420.1 GCF_000346295.1 Rhodopirellula maiorica SM1
CGGTTGTTTCCCCGGACGGAGCCGTTCGAGTCGAATTCGATCGTCAAACAACCGACGCTTCGACGATCGCAAGGGCACTGGATGATTGGTCATCGTCTGACTCACTAATTCGCGACGAGCATGAAGGTCATCGGCACCACGATGAAGGCCAAGAGGACGACCACGCGCACGGCGGCATCTTCGGACCGAAGTCCGAGTTGATCTTTGCAGTTCTTTGCGGCGCGTTCCTGTTGGTCGGTTGGCTGATCGAAACCTTCTCCGAACTGAACGAATGGGTTCCGCTGGGTTGCTTCGTCGCCGCTTACGTCTTCGGAGGCTACTACACCGTCACCGAAGCGATCGAGAAAATTCGGGCGGGTAAGTTTGAGATCGACTTCTTGATGATCGTGGCTGCCGCCGGTGCCGCGTCGTTGGGAGCGTGGGCAGAGGGCGCATTGCTGTTGTTTCTATTTAGTATCGGTCATGCGTTGGAAGGATACGCGATGGGGCGAGCCAAACGTGCCATTGAAGCCTTGTCTGAACTGGCTCCCAAAACCGCGAGAGTTCGACGTGATGGTAACGAGTCAGAAGTCCCCGTCGAAGAACTAGTCGTCGGCGACATTGTTATCATCAAACCCGACGAACGAGTTCCCGCAGACGGCTTTGTGATCGGAGGCGAGTCCAGTATCAATCAAGCCCCGATCACCGGCGAAAGCGTACCCGTCGACAAACGTCCGGTCGATGACATCGCCGCCGCCGCGTCCGACCCCGAGTCGCTTCCGCCAGAACATCGTGCATTTGCCGGAACGATCAACCAGTCGGGTTCGCTCGAAATACAAGTCACTAAACTCGCATCCGAAAACACACTGGCCCGCGTCGTCACGATGGTCAGCGAAGCGGAAACGCGGGTGTCGCCAACACAGAAATTCACGAAGAAGTTCGAGCGATACTTTGTGCCATCAGTCATCGCTGGTGTGGTGTTGCTACTGTTCGCACCGCTCGTCATCGACGAAACCTTCAGCGAATCGTTCTACCGAGCGATGGCGGTTCTAGTCGCCGCCAGCCCCTGTGCGTTGGCGATCGCAACGCCCAGTGCGGTGCTCAGCGGCGTCGCCCGAGCCGCACGCGGCGGAATTCTCGTCAAGGGTGGCGGACCGTTGGAAAGCC
>NZ_ANOG01000421.1 GCF_000346295.1 Rhodopirellula maiorica SM1
GTGTTGCTGTTGACGGCAGGGCCGAGCTGGTCGAGCAATTCGTTTTGGTAAGAGATCGAGCTGAGCGCGGTACGCAATTGTTCGCGATCCACGGCGTCCAATCCAGCTGCTTGCGCTTCGACACTCAGCACGTAATCCGACAATGGTACCGGTGCTGGGCCAGTGTAGCTGCACTGAGCCATTTGCTGATTGGCTTTGTTTTTGTCCCGCTTCGGTTAGCGAGTAGTAGTAATCGGTTAAAGGGGGCCGTCGAACGTGCGTCACCAATTTGCGTGTTCGCAGTGCATCGAGAATCGGTTCGATGACACGAAATGGGATCCCGATCCGTTCCGACGAGGTGCGGCCGCTAAGGGTTCCACCGACCAGCAGGATTTTCAGCATCAATCCATCGACGTAGGCAGCGCTGAGCCCGGTTTCATGTAGATCGCGAGGTTGGATTGGCCAGAACGTGTCGTCGGACAATAGCCCGCCTAACATGCTCGGTTCGAAGGATTGGGTGTCGCTTGCGAGTACAGTCATAACGTGTTTAACGATGTTGATGAATGAACGAATCGGTGCTTTCGATTGTGCGGCATGCAAGGACAGTGCATTGTTGCAATGGCACCGCCCAGCGAACGTATCTGGCTTTGCAAAACCTCAATTGCCGCCTTCAAACGTAGCTCGCAAATAAGAACATCGGAGCCGGTTATCGAATCGTTTGCAAATATCTTCTTTGTTGGGTTTGCTGCCTCGGCCGCGTGGCGGCAAGGAAAACCACACGGTGTCCAGGAAACGATGACGCGCCGATCAGGGGGGGTAAGTACAGCGAACGTATTTTCGAACGCCTACGAGCTGGAATTCGAACTTTTACTGAAGAATTTTGAAGTCTAAGGGTGACGACGGTCTATTTGCGTCGTACCTTTCAAGGTCCCGCAGATTGATCACCAACCCCCCGGGAGTTCTCGCTGCGAACAACACGATAGCCCCTTGAGCGTACAAGATTAATGGCAACGATTGAAAACTCGGCACTCGAACGTCTCCGTCGCAGC
>NZ_ANOG01000422.1 GCF_000346295.1 Rhodopirellula maiorica SM1
TCAATCATGCCGTTCTGTGAACAATACGATGGGTTATCGTGAACCAAGGCGGAAGAGACTTGGCCGCTGTTTCCTTTTGCACCCACATCGTTCGAGATCGTGCGAGTATCTTTATCGCCGAGATCCGTTGCAATTTCCGCCATCAGGATGGTATTGGAAAGTCCATCAAGCACGTCGCGGAACGCTGTCCTTTTGTATTTCACAAACGCACCCCGATTGGCTGCGCGTGATTGTTTGGACGGATTCGATTTGACCAGTAGTGCGTTGTTGCGTGGTCCATCATGCAACCGTCGTCCAGAATCCCCCAGGCAAGCGGCGTAATTTGTTCGCCCTAGAGCTGGCAACCCGGTGCCTGGGTCACTTGGGCAACGTAGCGTTGGCAATTCGGTAACCCACGGCGCGTAATTGATGTTGCCGTGCGAAGGCCCCATTGCCGGGAAGTCAACGGTTCCGTCTTTGTTGTAATCATTCGGGTTGGAAATCTGTTCCCAAATTGCCTGCTGTTCGATAAACGGAGTGACTGCAACGAGCATCGATAATTGCAGCATGTTGCCATTGGGAGTCGCACGCCATGACCGCACGTTTGGCGTAATGTTTTCATCAACGGTACCAGAACCGTGTTGCGGCAATTGCTTGTAGGCACTGTGATAGTTGTGGATCCCCAGCCCAAGCTGTTTAAAGTTGTTGCTGCAACTCATTCGCCGCGCTGCTTCACGGGCCGCCTGGACCGCAGGCAGCAGCAATCCCACCAACACCCCAATAATCGCGATCACCACTAGAAGCTCGACCAACGTAAACCCGAATTGGGCCGTTTGTTTCGAATTCATTACCAATCCCCTCGAAAAACAGACAAGAAACGCAAGAAAAGAAGCGTGAGGGGGCGTCGACTCCCCGTTACGCTGTAACACATTCTTAACAATCAGCGGCCATTCAGATATAACCAAATGCGCCTTTATTCTTTGCAAACGCGCATCCACACTGCATATACTCATTGCGCACTCGAGCGTGCGTTCGGTTGCGGGACATCGATAAACCGGCCCGCCAACACCGGCCTGCCAAAACGGAGAAAACTGATTGTCAAAAAAGCAACTAGCATTACCCGAAAAAAAAATGCCGCGTGTTGCGGTTCTAGTCGACACGTCGACCGAGTGGGGACGCGATTTAATTCGTGGCGTGACCAGCTATGCTCAGAACCATGGTCCGTGGCAGTTGCAAGTGGAACCGCGAGGCCGTGAAAACGTGTTGCAGCTACCAAGCCAATGGAACGGAGACGGGGTCATCGCTCGCGTTTCAAACCCCAATATTGCCGCCGACCTCCGGTCGCGTGACGTTCCCGTGGTCAATATCTCGGGAATTGAACTCGAGGGATGTTCATTTCCGCGAGTGGCAATTGATTACGAAGCGACGGCAAGGCTAGCGTCGGAACATTTCTATGTCCGTGGGTTCCAGCGTTTCGCCTACGTCGGTCCACTGCATTACTCGTACGTCAATAAACATGCCGATGCGTTTCAGGATCAAATCGGAACGGACGTCGCCCCACTCGAACGATTCCAGTACATCCATGAATCCATGGGTAGCCAAAAGTGGCAGAAGCAGCGTTTGAGAATCGAAAGTTGGTTGCACAAGTTAGAGAAACCGATTGCCGTGTTTGCCTGGGGAACCTCCGCATCTTGTCAATTGTTAGATGCATGTTGGTGTATGAACATTCAAGTTCCCGATGATGTCGCCGTTTTGGCTGGCGCTGAGGACGCGTTGATCGCACAAACGACAACACCTCCGATGTCCGCGGTGCTGAACCCGTCAAAGCAAATGGGGTATCGAGCAGCCGAGCGGCTGGCAAACCTGATGAACGGTGGCGACGATAGTGGCGAAGATGAGAGGGTCGCCCCCATTGAAGTGGTGACTCGTCGGTCCACCGACGTACTTGCGATCAAAGACCAAGAGTTGTCGGCCGCGGTCCGTTACATTCGTGAAAACGTATTCTCGGAGCTCACCGTCGCCGAGGTCGCACGATCGGTTCCCATGAGCGTCCGTAGCTTGCAAGTCAAGTTTCGAGAGCTGTTTGGACGGTCTCCGCTTGCGGAAATACACCGACTTCGGATCGCGCGTGTGAAGGAACTGCTGGCGTCGACCGATTTGCCCATTGCCAGTATCGCCCAGGCGACGGGGTTCGGTACAGCCGCCTACATGGCAACCATGTTCAAGCGAGAGACAAAGGTGACACCATTACAATACCGGTTGGCGACTCGGCTACGCTAAACAGTTTGCCAGGAATCATTGGATGAAATCCGGTAAGCCGTTTGGGCGCACGTCGTGCTGCATTTTGTAGCGGCTGGACACGAGCCCACGGCCATCTACTTTGGTAGCGGCACGGCGCGAACCGTTCGGCTGAGGCGAGTAAAACGTTCGGTTTAGACCGGGCGGGCCCCGCGCCGCGCCGCTACAAACGCCACTCGTTTAGTGCCAAAGCAGATGGAAATGGGCGACAGCCCTCCGGTGTTTTGGTCGGGATGAGGAACCCGAGAGCTTGCGTCCTGCCGCTGAAACCTCGCAAAACACGGGGGATAAATGCTTCG
>NZ_ANOG01000423.1 GCF_000346295.1 Rhodopirellula maiorica SM1
GGCGATTTCGCGATTCGAATCTCATTTAGGATGCAAGCCAATGGTTCAGGTTTCGGGGCAAGAATTATCGACGGACGCGGAACGTGCCATCTCGCTGGCCGCAGAATTGCTCGATGAGGCGAGCCAACTGCAGACACCACAGGAACGGCGTCAGCAAGCAGAACTCGATCGCATGATCGGGCACGTCGAGGACAAGGCGACGCTTGTCGAAATGACCGACCAAGCCTTTCGCACTCACTCGCCTGCCCGAGTGGCCGACCAATTGACTCATCTATTGGACGTTCAGGGGATTCCGCGTTTTTTCAGCCCCGTCGAACAGGCGATGTTGAAGGGATTTCAGTCGTTTGGTGAATACCTGCCCGGCGTGGCCGTGCCGCTGGTCAAAGAAAAAATGCGCCGCGAAACCGCCAATGTGATTCTGCCAGCGGAACCGAAGTTGTTGGGCGAGCATCTTCGCAACCGCCAAACGCATGGCATGCACATGAACGTCAACCTGCTTGGCGAGGCAATCTTGGGCGAACAGGAAGCTCGTCGGCGGGTCGATCAGTGCTATAACGCGCTGCGGATGAATGATCTGAAATGTTTGTCGGTCAAGATTTCGACACTGTATAGCCAGATCTCGCCGATCGCCCGGCGACATTCGATCGACAAAGTGGCCGATCGGCTCGAAGCACTCTACCGGATCGCGCTCAGCAAGGCGGACCCAGAGACGAAACAAAGTAAATTCGTCTACTTGGATATGGAAGAGTATCGCGACCTCTATTTGACCGCGGACATTTTGTGCAACGCGTTGGATCGCGAAGCGATGTTGAACGTATCGGCGGGAATCGCGCTGCAAGCCTACGTGCCCGATTCGTTTGATGTGATGATGCGACTGATTGATTGGTCGCGTGACCGTGTCGCGCAAGGCGGCCAGCCGATCACGATCCGCTTGGTCAAAGGCGCCAATTTGGAAATGGAACGCGTCGATGCCTCGGTCCAGGGTTGGCCGCAGGCGCCGTATCGATCAAAAGTGGAAACCGACGCCAACTACAAAGCGATGCTGCGGCAGCTAATCGACGGAGCTGCCGAAGGGGTGATCCGCGTTGGTGTCGCCTCACACAACTTGTTCGATGTTGCCTTGGCTCTGCTCTGGTCGGCTGATTGCAACGCGACCGAGAACGTGCAATTTGAAATGCTCGAAGGGATGGCGAACCATCAACGCCGTGCGATCTCCGAACGCGATAAGAAAATGGTGCTCTACGCACCCGCTTGTTTTCAAGACAGTTTTATCAATGCGATCGCCTACTTAATACGTCGATTGGATGAAAACACGGGCCCCGAAAACTTCCTGCGGCATACCTATCGACTGAAACCCGACAGCAAAGAATTTGAGATGCTCGCTCAAGGGTTCAAAGATTCGTTGGCCATGATCGACACGGTCTCTCACACACCGCGGCGGACGCAAGATCGACGCCGGTCACCAGAGCAGCCGATGGCGGCTGAGCACTGGACCAAGTTTGTCAACGAGCCGGACACCGATTGGTCGCTGCCCCACAATCCGCAATGGATTGAGTCGGTACTCAGTAAATGGAAAGACCGCTGCGATATCCTCGACACCGGCAGTGGCGAGACGCGTGAATCGACCGATCCGTCACGTCCCGGTGTGGTGGTCTGTCGTTATTCGGTGCCAACGCTGGCCGATGTCCAGGCAGCGGTGGAAACTGCCACGGCGGCTCAGGCCGATTGGAGCCAAACGAGTCTACAACATCGCCATGACCTACTGCGACGCGTAGCGCAAAACCTGCGTGAGCGACGTGGCGATTTGATTGCGACCATGGTCGCCGATGGCGGAAAAACGGTGCTCGAGGCTGACCCCGAAGTCAGCGAAGCCATCGATTTTTGCGAGTTCTATCCGCTGACGGTCGAGCATTGGTATCGCCAAGCGAGCGTCAAACTGGAACCACGCGGCAACGTGGCGGTGGTCACGCCGTGGAATTTCCCGTTGGCGATTCCTTGCGGTGGGATCGCGGCGGCGTTGGCCGCTGGAAACTGTGTGCTGCTTAAACCGGCCTCCGAAACCGTGCTGGTCGCTTGGCACTTGTGTCAAGCATTCTGGGACGCGGGCGTTCCTAAGGACGTGTTGCAATTCGTGCCGTGCGCCGGACGTGTTGCCGAAGCAGGGTTGGTCAAAAATCCACAGATTGAAACGGTCATTTTGACTGGCGGCACCTCGACTGCAAAACGCATGCTGTCGGTGCGAAGTGATCTGCATCTATTGGCGGAAACGGGTGGCAAAAACGCCACGATCGTCACCTCGATGGCTGATCGTGATTTAGCCGTCAAGCATGTCGTTCAGTCGGCGTTTGGGCACAGCGGCCAAAAGTGTAGTGCGACGTCGCTGCTGTTACTCGAAAACGATGTGTTTGACGACACGACGTTCCGCGACATGTTGGCTGACGCCGTCTCGAGCATCCGAGTGGGATCCAGTTGGGATTTGTCGACAAAGATGGGGCCGCTGATCAAACCGCCTCAAGCCGAGTTGAACCAAGGGTTGAAGTCGCTTGACGATGACGAGTCATGGTTGGTGGTTCCCGAACACATCGTCGACAACCCCAATTTGTATCGGCCGGGAGTCAAGTGGAATATTCGACCGGGAAGTTTTACGCATCTGACCGAGCTGTTCGGGCCAGTGCTCGGCGTGATGCGGTTCTCGCGACTGGAAGAGGCGATCGAGATCGTGCGGTCGACGGGCTACGGATTGACCAGCGGATTGGAAAGCTTGGATGACCGCGAGATCACGTTGTGGCGTGATTCGGTTCACGCCGGCAACCTGTACATCAATCGTCCCACGACCGGAGCGATCGTGTTGCGGCAACCCTTTGGCGGTGTCGGCTTGAGTGCCTATGGGCCGGGCGTCAAAGCAGGCGGCCCGCACTACGTGTTGCCGCTCATGCGAGTGACCGATGGAAAACAATCTGTTGCTACAGCAGCCCAGGGCAAAGGTGATAGCCGCGAAATGCTCGAAGCTGATGAAGGGGCTCGTTTTAGTGCCTTGTTGGACGAAGCCGTTGACGCATCCGTGGTGGATGATGTTGACGCGGCTCGGATTCAAACGGCAGCAGCCAAGCAGAGAGCCGCGTTCGAAAATGAGTTTTCGAGCGAACATGATACGTTCCGGTTGATCGGACAAGACAACATTCGCCGGTACCGACCCACGCAAGCGATGAATCTGCGTTTCTCCGACCGCGATTCCATTTCCGATATTTGGATATCGACCTCGGCCGCGATTGCCGTCAAAACACAAGTGACGCTATCGATCGATCCTGAGGTGTCCGATGCGACCAAAGAGTGGCTCGAGCGTATTGCCGACGAGTTCCCTGGGCTCGTCAATCCGGTCGAAGAGTCCGAAGCGGAATTGGTGAAACGGATCAACGCAGGTCAAGTCGGTCGTCTGCGGCTGCTTCGATCGAGAAAGACGAGTGAGGTGGATGAAGCGTGTGCCGAGGCGTTTGTCACAGTCATTCGCGAACCGGTGGTCGTCGAAGCCGAAGTGGAATGTTTGCGGTACCTCGACGAACAATCGATCTCGCACGACTATCACCGCTACGGCAACCCCGGTCGCCGCGCCGCAGAAAAACGAGCCGAGGTGCTGTAGGACGCTTCATTTTACAATTCACAATTGTCAATTTAACCTTTTCAATCTGCGGTTTCTGTGGCTGCGATCCAACACTTCGGGTGGCCGGATGCAGTCGTAGCTTCGGTGCGTTGCTATAGATTCAGCGGCGAGTTTGCGGCTGAATTATTGAAAAAGTTAAATTGCAAATTGTAAAAGTTTAAATTGGATTGTGCTTGCAGCCGTAGTGAACGCATCGGTTCAAACAATCTGTCGCTGCCGATTTCGGCGGTTCATTTTTCAATTCACAATTGTTAATTTAACTTTTTCAATCTGCGGTTTTGGTATCCGCCATCCAAATCTTCGATCCAAGGCTTCGGACGATCGGATGCGATGCTGAGCAGCGAGGTGTTGCCGCGACGCCAGAGGCAAGCGTTGCTGGCGATTTTGCTTTCACGCAACAAGTTGCATATCTTAAATAGCAAGTTGCCGTTATACGCAATGCCAGGATGCAAGACTCGTTTGGGAGGTGTTGGAAATGGATCAACGTGGTGAGGATTTAGAAGATCGGTTGTTGGATTTTGCGGCGCGAGTTGGAAAAGCCGTTGATGCATTGCCTGACACGCGATTGGGACGCCACATTGCAAGCCAACTGGTCCGTAGTGGCACATCGCCCGCGCCGAACTACGCTGAAGCATGTGCAGCGGAAAGCAAGCGTGATTTCATTCACAAGCTTGGTATTACATTGAAAGAGTTGCGTGAATCGCGGTCATGGATCAAGCTCATTCTGAAGGCGGAGTTGCTGAAAGAGCATCGTATGTCACTGCTGTTGGATGAAACGAACCAGTTGTGCAACATTATCGGAAAGTCTGTTGTTACCGCCAAAGCCAATTTGCAATAGCTGCGGCGCCGCTCTTCATTTTTCAATTTACAATTGTCAATTTAACCTTTTCAATCTGCGGCTTCGGGTGACCGCCACCCAAGACTTTAGCCACCCAAGACTTTAGTCGGAAGCGATTGTAGCTTCTAAGCTTTGTTGCGGATTCAGTGGCGAGTCTGCGGCTGTTTATTGAAAAAGTTAAATTGTAAAGTTTAAATTGAGCATGACTGCAGTATCACCGCAGCGACATCCGCACCTGCGTTCCGTCGGCGGGTTTGGTCGAGACGCCGGCGCGGGCGGGATTCGCTGCGGTTTCCGCCTGGAACTGAAACGTTTTCACAAACGCACCGACGACAAGAGAAACTTCCAGTTCGCCGAGATGTTTTCCAGGACAAACTCTCGGGCCATGACCGAAACCAAAGTGCAAGATGTCCTTGGTTGCCCGGCCCGCCGCAGCCAAATGTTCCCACCGATCAGGAGCGAATTCGTTCGCCGGGTAACCGCTCGCTGCGACGCCCCAGTGGTCTTCGTGCCGATTCGCATGCCACACATCTAACAAAATGTGCGTGCCGCTTGGAATCAATAGCTTCCGATCGTCGGCGGTGGTTACCCAAGTGTCAGCGGTGGCTCGGCGAGGCAAGAAGTATAGCGAGGGTGTCAGCCGGAGTGTCTCATTCAACACGTTGCGTATGTAGGTGGCACTCGCCAGCGTCTCAGGCGTATAGACATCGATGTCCTTGACTTCCTGGAACACTTTCTCTTGAGCCGCGGGGTTGCGAGCGAGGTGCGAGATGGCCCAGGTTGCATACGACGTGGTCGCTTCGAGTGCCCCGGCCAAAAAGACCTTCAGGTTGCTGAGCAGCTTCGCATCAGGTGCATCGGATTTGAACTGCTTCCACAACGCCTTGTTCTCGGAGCGTGGGGCTAGAACGCATTGGGTCAACTCGTCAAACGCCGCGTCGTCCTGCCTGGCCTGGGCGATTCGTTTCGTCACCCCTGGCAGCTTTCGCCAAGGGATTCCAAGCTTGTTGCGTACCGTGTCGCTGACGATATGGTCGATCACCCGTTCCAGCGCCGGCACGTAGCGATTACATAGCTCGTCATAAGAGATTTCGGCACCAAAAAAGTTGTTGGTCAACATCTCTAGCATCACCACCTTGACCTCGGACTCTAATCGGATTTCGACTGAATCTTGGTCGCTGCTGGCTAGATGTTGACGCAGCACCTCGATCCGCTGCTGGACCGTGGTGCGGAACGTCTCGGCAAACTCGCCAAACTGCTCGGGTTGATACAAAGTGGTCTTACCAAACGGGCACGCGGCAATCTTGCGTTGCTTTTTCCACTCGGCGCCGTTGGCAAACAGCAAGGTGTCCTTTCCAGTCGCTCGCGCGATCCCGATCGACGGCATCGTGTCGCGATCGAATTGTCCTTCACGATCTCCCGTTGCGGTGGCAATGGCCCGAATCATTCCTGGGTCTCGCGTCACCAGAACCGGATCAAACCCGGGGACGTCCAAGTAGCGATTGTGTCGGCCCGGTCCCTGTTCTTCGTCCGCACCATGAAAATAGCATTCGAGAATCCGGACCGGATCATGGAAATTCCAGCGATGAGGAAACGGAAGCGATGGGCGTCCCGATCCAGGGTGAAATAGACGCACCCGAGATGGCAGGCAATCGCCGTCAAAAGGATTGATGGCGAACAACTGCTTTGGCAGCCGAGCGATTCGCTGGAACACAGTACGGTAGCCGCCTACAACTGGAGTGAATTTCGTCATGGCTGCAATCTTATTCCTCGAAGCCAAACTCGCGCATCCAGTGCTCGACTTCGTCGCTTGATACTTTGCCTTTGGGTTTGCCACTGCGGCTTTGACTACCGCCCTGCCCTGCCCCGTCGGAAATCTCGATCGCCAAGTGGGGGTGATCTTCGAGCAGATCGTCCAGCCAGGCATCGGCATCAAATGGAGTCGCACCGCGACGCTTGGCTGCGTCTTGAAGCCGATGATCCGACGAGACGACCGCTAGTTGCTTGGGCGCCGAGTGCTCGCCGATCAGCCGCTCGATCAAATCGTCGGCTTCGGGGTCGTCCACGGCAAAGCGAATGTCGATGCCAGCGACCTCATACCGGCTGATGGCATTTTCCGGTGGACAGCGGGCGTCAAACACGACGCAGGTGCGATTGCGGACGAATTCGGGTAGATGATCGCACAGCCGAGTGATCAGCCGATTGCGTTCGGCTTCGAGCCAGCGGTGTTGATGCGAGTTGCCGCGAGTGGATCCGCCGCGTCCTGGAGCCGCGACCGGTCCAATGACGTTGTAACCATCCACCAGCAGTAAAAGTGACATCGATCGAACTTTGTCGCGAAGAAGCTCCTTTATCTAGAGCACGGTCCGCTCACAAAAGCGGCAACACCGCATTGTCGCACGTTCGAGTCGCTATTCAATCCCTTTGACAATTTTCACCGGAGGACCGGCTTGGAAGCGATAAACCGAATAGGAAAACAGCCCGATCACCACGATCGAAATCAGGATCGCTCCGACCAATTTCAATGACTCGAAGTCACTGGGCAGCGAGATCGAAGGCATCCGCAGCGGTTGTCGTGGTTTCTTGGATTTCCGATCGTGCGTTCCCGATGTATCTGCTTTGACCTTTTTCGTTTTCTCTAGTTTAGCGGGCGCTGGCTTCGATTCGCTCGATCTCGATTCGGCTGCTCTCGATTCGGATGCAGGCTCGTCGTCGGCGAGACGGAGTGTATCGGCCGTTGTCGACGGCTCGTCCGTCAGCGTGTCGCCTTCTTCGCTCAACGTACCGGCGTCGCTCAAGTTGCCGCTTTTCAGAGACGAGTCATCCGACTTCAATTCAGAGATGGCGCGGATTGCCTTGTAACGTTGTTCGCGATCCGAGTCGTCGGCCGAATGGAGCATGTCGGCGACATCAAATTCTTGCCATGCTTCGCCTTGCAGCATCGACTCCGCTGGCCACGCGTGCTCCGAATTGGACGCCGCGTCGGTGTCGTCGGCCGCATCCGCGATCGCTGGAACCAATTCGTCCGCGCCCGACGTAACAGAACTTTGTTGCGGTGTCGTTTTGATGCTGACGTCAAACACGACCTTGCCACATCGCAATTGGTCGCCATCTTTCAATTCGACCCAACGGTTCACCGTAATCTTTTCGCCGTTGATGCAAGTGCCGCTGCTGCTATCGAGGTCCAACGCCAATAACTGCGTCTCGGTGTGGTGCAAGATGCAGTGACGTCGGCTGACCGATCGGCTTTTAGGACGAATTTGACATTCACCATGTCGTCCGATCATGTAGTAGCCGAGTTGGATCGAGGCGGCGACGCCAGCATGACTTCCCGTTGCGAGAATCAATTGAGCGATCATCGACGGCGATGTCTCTTTTTGAACTAGAAGGGGCATAGTGCTATGACTTCGTCTCGTTTTCAAATTCAATTAACGACAATGACATGACCGCCTTTTCCATCTTCCAGACTTTTGATTCGAGGCGGCGGTGTATCTTGAGGCCGCATGATCGTATAGGCGGTCATCCCCATCACAAGGATTAACGCAGCAATGGCCACGGTCAGCCCGATGCCAAGCAGCAACATCTGGTTCGAGTCGCCCGATTGGCTGCTGGTTTTGTTCGACTTGGTCTTCGACGGGCTCGATGGATTGGTGGTCGACACCGCCGATGGCTTTGGGGGACTGCTGGACAAACCGAGATCGACTGGCGGCAGACTGTCAAAATCGATCTCGGTGGCTTCGGTTGCAATCGGTACTGCACCGTCCGACGACAATGACGAGTCGTCGATGGTGGCTTGGTAAAACGATTCCATCCATCACTGTCTCGCCCGCCGGCGCGATCTGG
>NZ_ANOG01000424.1 GCF_000346295.1 Rhodopirellula maiorica SM1
TTATCGTCAACGCTACGAAATGGTGCGTGAAGGGACCGAATTCTTGTCCAAGGGAGTTCGCCAGAACCGCAATGCACCCCGTTTGGTCTGGTACACCGGATGGTTCTATGGCAACAAGATGGGGATGTCCGACGAGAAGACTCAGTTCCGAAAACTGTTCTCCGAAGACGAGGTACTGCATGAATCATTGATGCAGCAAGGGATCGCCGTCGACAGCCCCGAGGCGCGTGGGCCTTACTTTAAACCCGACAATTGGTTGGTCGGACGATTGTGGTTGATGCACGGTTATGACATCGTCGATTCGGGCGTCAAGATTCGTCGTCAAACCCCGCTGAACTTCTTTGAAACCGGTCCGAAATGGCGAATCAAACACGCCGAATCGATTGAAGAAGAAGGTGTTTTGGATGACCGTGCCCAGAATGCATGGCAGCTGGCATCCGAAGGTTGGCGTCGTTTTGGTGAGCGAAGTGTGCCTACGACTTCGCCATTTACAATCAAATTGGGACAGTTGGATGAACTCGTTCGGCTGAAGGCACTGCGGATCGAAGAGTTCAAGAAGACGGTCGGCGACGCGGCGTCGGGAGTGAACGAGCACGCGGATTTCATGGAACTGGCGAAACGGGCCGACCCCAAAGTGCGACTGCAAGCGATCGAATTAGCGGGTGAAATCGCCGATCTCGAGCAACGTCGAAACAAGACCGATGGTTACCGCAAACAGATCAATTATCCCTACTGGGACACGTTGTCGTTGGCTGAGCAAGAAGAGCGAACCGTCACCGCACGTCGC
This sequence comes from Rhodopirellula maiorica SM1, assembly GCF_000346295.1. Lineage (GTDB taxonomy): Bacteria > Planctomycetota > Planctomycetia > Pirellulales > Pirellulaceae > Novipirellula > Novipirellula maiorica. Next base: position 788 of record NZ_ANOG01000424.1, read on the forward strand.
TTAATCTATGAAGCCGAAAAGGCCAACGAAGCCGCCGAGCTGGACAAGGCAATCGACTTGTATGAGCAAGCGTTCGCGATCTGGGCTGAAATATTCGACGATTATCCGATTTTGACGATCGATGATTCGGCCGAAGATTTGATGCAGTCGGTTCGCCGTTATTCGATTGCCATCGATAGCGAAGAACTGCCCGAAGACTTCCCGCTCAATGCGTTTGTTGAAATGATGGCCGGTGGACGCGAAGTCAGCTCCGAAGTCTACGAGGACATTCGCGTTACCCAGAAAGAAAAGGCTGAACAACGCAAGAAGGAATTGGAAGCCGAAGAGCGTGAGCGAGAGCGTAAGGCCGCCGAAGAAATGAAAGCCGCCGAAGAAAAGGAAAAGGCGGCGAAAGAAACGAAAGAGAGCGAAGCGGAAAGCAAGGCTGAGGAGGACGAATCACAGCAGCCGACCGAGGAGATGAAGGAAGAGGAAGCGGCGGCCGAAGAAGAGCCGACCGAAGAAGAGCCAGCTGAAGATAAGCCAGCCGAAGAAGAGCCGGCCGAAGAAGAGCCGGCAGAGGTCGAGGAAGTACCGGCGACGGAGGAAGTCGATGCGGAAGCGGAGCCTGAGTCGGCCGACGAATCGTCGTCCTCTTAGGCTGTGATCGAGTGGCGATCGTGGGACTACTTCGGCACCATCGCTACGGAAAATCTCGTTTCCTGCGAAACGCGGATGTCACCGAGCATCCTCGTGTCGGTGGAAACAAACACTTGGGGATCGCTTTTGACAATGAGTACGAACCTTGATCCCTCCGCAATTCTGCAGACCGCGTTTGGGTTTTGGCACTCCAAAGTCCTGCTGACGGCGGTCGAGTTCGAACTGTTCACCAAGCTTGGGGATCGTCATGTCACCGGCGCCGAGCTTGGCGCCGAATTGGGGCTACACCCTCGCGGCATTGCCGATTTTTTTGACGCGTTGGTGGCGATGAAATTTCTTGGTCGCGATGGTGACGGGCCGTCGTCCACGTATTTCAATACCGCCGAGGGACGGCTGTTCCTGGACCAAGCGAGTCCGCGTTACATCGGTGGCATACTTGTCATGCTGAATGCGCGGTTGTTCAAATTTTGGAACGATCTTCCCGAAGCGTTGCGGACGGGAAAACCGCAGAATGAAATCAAGCATGGTCAAAAGGGGATGTTCGAAGAACTCTATTCGGACCTGCCGCGATTGGAACAGTTTATCGGAGCGATGACGGGATTGTCGCGGATCAATTTTGAAGCGTTAGCGGATAAGTTTGATTTCTCGAACTACCAAACACTTTGCGACGTCGGTGGGGCGAGCGGGTTGTTGTGTATCGAGGTCGCGAAAAAACATGCTCACCTACAATGCACCAGTTTTGATTTGCCCGCAGTCCGACCGATTGCTCAAAAGTACATTGCAGCGTCGGGATTGAGCGAACGGATTGATACGGCGGAGGGTGATTTTTTTGAAGGGGAGTTGCCGCATGCGGATGTGATTACGATGGGCATGATTCTGCATGACTGGAATCTCGACAAGAAAATGCACTTGATCCGCGCAGCTTACGAGGCGTTGCCGCCGGGCGGTGCATTGATCGCCATCGAAGCGTTGATTGATGATGCGCGGCGAGAAAACGTGCATGGTTTACTCATGTCGTTGAACATGTTGATCGAATTCGGTGATGCATTTGATTATTCGGGAGCCGATTTTCGCACATGGTGCGAGCAAGTCGGTTTTCAACGCTTCGAGGTGATCCACTTGGCGGGGCCGTCCAGTGCGGCGGTGGCCTACAAGTAGGCGGAGTGGTATGTCGCTGGTGTGGCCAACTAACATCGATTTGGACCGTGGCGGTCGTGCGCTATAATTAAAAGTGGAATTGCATTATCCTGTGCAATTGGGCTGTCCCTGCAATCTTGCCGCCTGTGCAGTGGAGCCGAGTGCCCGCATCATCGCTCACATTTTCCCATAAGCTGCTGCCGTGAAAAAAAAGTTTGCTCTCTCTGCTGCCGAAATCCAACCGCTTGCCGAGGGTTTTGGAGGTTGCTTTGCCACGGATGCTATCACCGTTGATGGAAATCCAGTGGGGTACATGTACCGCGAGGAAGCCGATTTCGAAGAGGACAGCGGTTGGCGATTTTTAGCGGGAATTGAGACACAGAAATATTTAGATGACGCCAACAATACCGGCATCTACGACGTCAACGAAATCGCTAACTTTGATCCCGACATCATCCCGCTGTTGGATGCACCCGAAGGCTCGGCATTCGAGCGGGACGAAGAGAGCGGTGCGTTTGTTCCCGCGCCAGACGACGAAGAAGACGAAGATTGATCGTCGTGTAGGCTCGTAGGCCCGATCACAGCGGAGCGAAGATCCGGCATGACGGTGGAAACGATTTCACCATCACGTTCGCTCCCGCCGGGTCGGCGTCGCTTGGGGCGACTTGATCCGGCCTACGTATTGCGTTTCGTACTTCGTGCTATGGCGTGATGGGCGAGATCGTGAACTCGTAATGCAGTGGTTCGTCACCCGGGATTGTGTATTGGGCGTGCGTCCGTGCTCCCCACGAATTGTCACCGCCCACCCCGTGTAGCTTGGCGTCGATGCTGAGCAGATTGAAATCTCGACGCGGCAATTGGTAGGGATGTGACGCACTTTCCACATCCTCGATCGTGAACGGCCACGCGCTCACGCTCAAGGGGGCCGTACCTGTAAACTTCAATCCTCGTCCCGCTTTGTCAACGACGGTGATCCAGCGTGTATCGGTTCGGTTGCCTACGTCCTGAGTCCGGCAATACGGATGCACCATCGCGTCGACGCTCGACTCATACACCGCGATCTCACCTCCGGTTTTGCGGTCCCAATATGTCTCGTGCGGACCACGGCCGTACCAACGCACTTGATCCATCGCTTGGGGTACTTTGACTTGCATACCAAAGCGAGGAATCAGAGGCCGTTTCACGTTTCCGGGATCGTAGTCCGAAACAACGTGGATGTTGCCGCTGGGAAAGATCGAATATCGCAGCGTCAATCGAGCATCGCCGATGGGCAGCTTGGATTCGGTGGTGATTTCGACATGGTTCTTTTGTTGCTCCACCGTCATATTGCTGAGCGTTCGTTTGTCGGCCGCATTCCGCCAGTCGCCCAGCCGGTTTAGGTATTGATTGCGATATTGGTTGTCATTTGGCGCTTTCCAAAATTGGGGTACAAAAGGCCCCAAAATCAGAGAGTGTCCATCTGCTTGGATCGAAGCCAATTCTCCGGTGCTTGCGTTAAATGTGGCCACGGTTTTGCCCGCCGTGACTTGCACCTCGGTTTCGGTTTCCGCAACCACGACGCTTCCTTCGTTGGGTGTTTCGGTGGCCCCGTTTGGTGTCCATTCGGCGAGCTCGAATTGGTCCCATGCAATCCGGTGTCCGGCATCCGCCCAGGGAAGTGCGGTGGGCAATTCAAATGAAATGGTCAACAGAGTTTCTCCTGGTTGGTCGTCCAATCCTTCCAACGGCAGCGTGATTTGTTGGCTTGTGAGTGGCTCGATATTCAATCGCTTGAGCGTTCCCGACCGAATGGACTCGCCATCACGGCGGATCACCCAGTTGGCAACGAACTCGTTCAGATTGGTAAATAGAAACTTGTTTTCGACCTCGAACTTGCCGCTCGCCAGATCGACTGCCGTCACCTTGATGTTTTGGTGAACCTTTTTGACTTCCCTGATATGGGGATTCAGGCGGCGGTCCGGTTGGACGAGTCCATTCATGCAAAAATTGCCATCGTTGGGCTGGTCCCCAAAATCACCTCCGTAGGCAAAGAACGTATCGGGGCTGCCGGCCGGTCGCTGCTGCTCGCTCGTCTTCGTAAGATCAAACGCCAAGACAAGTCCTTCGCTGCTCCGCGACGCTACCGAGGCGACTTCTTTGGCTGACAGCGCGCGATCATAGATTCGTACTCTGCGGATCGGTAACGACGCAACTCGCTTGATGACTTCCGAATTGCGACCAATGTTGACGTCGAACACGCTCGGGTTGATCTTGCCCTGCAACTCCTTCTCACCCACTTGTTTTCCATTGACGTACAGTCGCTGGTGCTTGCCGTCGTAGGTCGCGGTCACGCGATTTTGACCTCGGTTGAGGTTGGCGTCTGCGTAAGAAACGTGCAGTCCTTTCCACGCATCGGTGTACAGCGTAAAGTGGATCCCTCGGCCATCAAGCCGCAGCAGGTATTGGTGGTCCCCCTTGGAGATCAGCGGACAAAATTCCGAAGCGTGATTGCCATCGAATACCGCTTCGAGTGTCAAGGTTTCGGTCAACTGCAAGGCGGCAGATCGATCGACCACGACCGCTCCGGTGACTCCCTTTTCGGCATCGACGTCACCCAGAACTTTCGCGGACTGGTTGGGGTTTTGTTGATCGTGGACGACCCGCGTGGTGGGGATCGGTTTGCGAAGTCCTTGGTCGACCCAATCCCAGATGAAACCGCCCTGCAAGTGATCATAGGATTCGATTGCGTCCCAGTAATCTTGGAAATTGCCGACGCTGTTGCCCATCGCGTGAGCGTACTCGCACAAGATCAGGGGACGGTCAGGATTTTTTGACGCGTAGTTTACGATTTCGTCGATGGTGGCATACATTGGGCAACGAATGTCGGTGTTGCGGTCATCGTAACCTGCGCGTTCGTATTGGACCGGACGCGACGGATCTCGTTGTTTGATCCAGTCGTAATCGGCCATGAAATTCACGCCGTTTCCGGCTTCGTTGCCCAGCGACCAAATGATGACCGACGGATGGTTCTTGTCGCGTTCGACCATCCGTACGGTGCGGTCCATATGGGCTTTGCCCCAAGCCGGATCCTTCGCTAGCGATTCACCGCCGTACCCCATTCCGTGCGATTCAATGTTCGCTTCATCGACCATATACAATCCGTATTGGTCACACAAATCGTACCACTGCGGGTCATTCGGATAATGGCTGGTGCGAACCGCGTTGATGTTGAATTGCTTCATCAGCTTGATGTCTTCGATCATCGAGGCGACCGAAACAGAGTGCCCGGTGTCGGGGTCATGTTCGTGGCGATTGACTCCTTTTAAGTAGACATATTTGCCATTGATATGTAGCAGTCCTCGTCGGATCTCGACTTTGCGAAAACCGACGCGTGCGGTGGTCACTTCGATCACGTTGCCCTGATCATCCTGTAATGTTAACAGCAACCGGTAAAGGTCCGGCTTCTCTGCGGACCAAAGCTTTGGTGCGACGACTTCCTTCGTTAAAGTTCGATTCGTCGAACGATTCGCAGGAGCGTTACCAGTCGTGATTACATCACGAAAGACCGTTTGATTCTGATCATCGATCAGTTCGGCTTCGACCGTAAAGCTCTGCTGAACGTCGTCTGCATTTGCAATCTCGATATCCACTGACAATTTTGCATCTCTATAATCCGAGTCCAAATCGGTATGCACAAAAAAGTCACGCACATGTAGCGGAGCCGCGGACCACAGGAACACGTCACGAAAGATGCCGCTGAGCCGCCAAAAGTCTTGATCTTCTAGATAGCTGCCGTCGCTGTAGCGATAAACCTCTACCGCCAATGTGTTGTCACCGGGCTTCAGATATGACGAGATGTTGAACAAGGCAGGAGTACGGCTGTCTTGGCTGTAGCCCACCTTTTCACCATTGATCCACACGTAAAACGCCGAGTCGACTCCGTTAAATTGCAAGAATGTTTGGCGTTCCTTCCACTCGTTTGGGATCGCAAACTGTCGGCGGTACGAACCCACCGGATTGCGTTGATCAAAATTGGTAAAGTGTTTGGGCGGCTCGCCCATCACGCGAGGTGGATCCTTTTTAAACGGATAGGGGATGTTGCTGTAAAGCGGAACACCATAACCATGCATTTGCCAATTGCTTGGGACTGCTAGATCGTCCCAGTTGCGGACGTCAAAATCGGGACGATAAAAGTCAACGGGACGTTCGCTTGGTTGTTTCACCCAGTTGAATTTCCAAATTCCATTGAGACTTTGGAAAAAAGGCGTTGCTTCCGGGGTCGCTTGAATCGCACTGGCACGATCCGGAAACGGCAGCGATGTCGCTCGCGGCGGTTGCTTGTTCTGCGAAACCACCTGTTCGTTTTCCCAATCGTGGGGTTCTGCGATCGCTCGCGTATTGCAAACGCAAAGACAAATCGCAGAGGCGGCGAAAATGATCGAGCGAACGCGACGGGGGGATCGCAGCGGATTCCCTCGGTTGACTAGCGATTCAGAAGGCATCTTGGACTCACTCTTGTTTTGATAGACAGGACAAGCCGCAGATCGTCGTGGGATTGGACTCTGCATGGTGTTTGGGAGTCGAATCAGTCTAACGGAATTGCGCCGGACTCGCACATCAACGGTACTGCAAAACGCTACAATCGTTCGTCATTGCCGATGACGTGTTTTTTCCATCCTTCCTTGCTGAATAGTGTTTACCGACATGGCTCGATTTAGAATCGCGGGTATCAATTTTGATCATTTTCATATGGGAGATTTGTTGCGTCAGGTGCACGAACACCCCGATGCCGAAATCGTTGGACTGTGCGACCATGATCCTGCGCGAATGACGGCCGCTGCCAAGTCATTCGATGTTCCGCAGGAGCAGATTTTCACCGATCATGTGGCGTGTCTCGAACAAACCAAGCCCGATTTGGTGATCCTGTGCCCCGCGGCGTCGCACCATGGCGATTGGGTCGAAAAAGTTGCTCCGTTTGGTTGCGACATCATGGTCGAAAAACCGTTCGCTGGATCGCTGGCCGAAGCCGACCGGATGATCGCGGCAACGCAGGCCGCGGGAAGCCGATTGGCGATCAATTGGCCGTTGACTTGGATGCCATCGCATCGCACCGCCAAGCGATTGGTCGACGAAGGCGTGATCGGCGAGATTCTCGAAGTGCATCACTATGGCGGCAATCGTGGGCCGCTGTGGCATGCCGCCGACAAGGTCGAACGTACCGCAAGTGACGTCGAGCGTGAAAAGCCTAACAGCTGGTTTTACAAGCGGAACCAAGGGGGCGGATCACTGCTCGATTACGCCGGCTATGGGACGACGCTGGGGACGTGGTTCATGAACGGCCGTCGCCCGATCGAAGTCAGCTGTGTCGTGGACCAACCCAAGGGCTTGGAGGTGGACGAACACAGTATCATTGTCGCCCGCTATGACACCGGTTTGTCCAAGTTTGAAAC
>NZ_ANOG01000425.1 GCF_000346295.1 Rhodopirellula maiorica SM1
TCGTACGATGGACTTCCTAGTCCGTCGAATACACCAATGACGGACGAGGTAGTCCATCGGCCACCCCTTGCCACAGGAAACTTCATTAAATCAACAGCCCGCTAGCCACGGTTCCCACATTCAACCGGGGCTAGCGCCCAAACGGCCAACGGGATTTCCCCAATCATTCCTACCCGCGTTTGCCTTCCCTCCTGATTCCCTCGCCTGACCGACTTTTTGCTTGTACCGTCATGCACACCATCCTCCGACATTGTCGCAACTTCATCTGGCTCGCGTGTAGCATCGCGACTGCGTGTGCGCCTACGTTTGCTGACGACGCACCGGTAAGTTTCGAGCTTGATATCCAACCAATCCTCACTGCTCATGGCTGCAATTCGGGCGCATGCCACGGTAAACAGCGAGGTCAGAACGGATTTCAACTATCACTGCTTGGCTTCGACCCTGAATTCGACCACGCTGCGGTTAGCCGCGATGCGCGTGGCCGGCGGATCTTCCCTGCGTCCCCCGAGAATAGTCTTTTGCTGGTAAAGGCGACTGCCGAATCGCCACACGGCGGCGGTCGCAAAATCGAGCGAAACTCTGAAGACTATCAAATGTTGACGCGATGGATCCGCCAAGGTGCACCTCGTCGCGTTGAAGGTGAGCCGACACTCGAAAGAGTGACGCTTGATCGAGATTCGTTTTCGCTCACCCCATCCGAAACCCAATCGCTTCGTGTTACAGCCCATTACAGCGACGACTCGACACGAGACGTCACTCGGTTGGCCACCTATTTGTCCAACGACGACGCCGTGGTTTCGGTCGACTCCGGCGGCGTGATCCAAGCTGGTTCGCTGCCTGGGGAAACTGCGGTCATGGCCCGCTACATGAACCATATCGAAGTCGCCAACGTGGTGATCCCACAAACCGAACCGCTTCCGGCTGCGGTATTTGAATCGCTGCCGCGAAATGGATTCATCGACGAATTGGTTTATGAAAAATTGCAGACGCTGGGGATCGAGCCTTCTCCGCCCGTGGATGACCACGTCTTCCTCCGCCGTGTCAGTCTGGATCTGATTGGTCGGCTGCCGACGGTCGAAGAAGCTCGGGCCTTCCTCGATGGCAGTGAAAGTGAAACCCCGGCCGAGCGAAGAGCCAAGCTGGTCGACCAACTGCTCGAGCGACCCGAGTTCGCCGATCATTGGGCCGTTTTCTGGGCCGATCTGCTGCGTCCGAATCCCTACCGCGTTGGTATCAAGGCGGTGATGAATTATGACAACTGGATTCGCCAACAATTTCGTGACGAAGTTCCCTACGACACCTTCGTACGTCAATTGGTTACGGCCAAGGGAAGCACATGGCAAAACGGAGCCGCCACACTGTATCGTGATCGTCGCAGTCCCGATGAAGTCGCGACGATGGTCAGCCAGTTGTTCTTGGGGATCCGATTAGATTGTGCCAAATGTCACCACCATCCGTTCGAACGATGGAGCCAACAAGATTTTTACCAGTTCGCCGCCTACTTTGCCAAAGTCGGTCGTAAAGGCACCGGGCTGTCTCCGCCGATTTCCGGTGGCGAAGAGGTCGTGTATACGTCTAGCAAAGGCTCAGTGTCGCACCCGCTGACCGGCGAAACGATGACACCCACCCCGCTGTTTGAAATCACCGACCTCGAAAACATTGAAGCGAAACAAGCCAGCAGCGGCGAACCCATCGATCCTCGTGAACAACTTGCCCAATGGATGACGTCAACGGACAACGACTTCTTTGCCAAAGTTCACGTCAATCGAACTTGGGGGATTCTGATGGGCCGCGGGCTTGTCGAGCCGGTGGATGATCTGCGCACCACCAATCCCGCAACCAATCCAACGCTGTTGGCAGAGTTGGCGAAAGAATTTCAGCAGTCCGGTTACGATTTCAAACAGCTGCTAAAAACAATCACGCTGTCGCAAGTCTATTTGCATGGTTCCGATCCGACACCGTCGAACGTTTCGGACCGATTGAACTATTCACGTCACTATCGTCGCCGTTTGCGAGCCGAAGTGCTGGCGGACGCGGTAGCGGATGTGACTCAGACGACGGAGTCGTTCCAGGCAATGCCGCCTGATTCACGCGCCAATCAAGTCTGGACGACACGAGTCGATTCAATTTTCCTGGATACTTTTGGCCGTCCCAACGAAAACCAAGATCCCCCGTGCGAGCGAACGCCGGACTCAACGGTCACACAAGCACTGCACTTGATGAACTCGCAACAACTCGACAAACGCATTCGCTCCGACAGCGGCCGCGTCGCAAGTTTGGCGGCCAGCGAGAAATCGCCTGAACAGATCGTCGACGAGTTATACCTGGCGACCTTCACGCGTTATCCGACGACGGAGGAACGTGTCTACGCCGTCGATTTAATCACTGCCGCAACCGATCGCCGCAGCGTGATCGAAGACTTGATGTGGGCGATGCTCAATGCCCCAGAATTCTCAATCCTGAACTAAGGACGGACGCATGACCATGCACTTTCATCGCAATTGTGACGGCATTACTCGCCGCGACGGTCTGAAACTCGGGCTCCATGGCCTGATCGCCGGCGGCTTGGCGGGCGCTCTACGGGCGACATCGGCTGACGCTTCGGAAACGCCTGCATCACAATTAAAAAAACAAGCAGACGCCTGCATCCTGATTTGGATGGATGGCGGGCCGAGTCATTACGAAACGTTTGATCCGAAACCCGAAGCCCCGATCGAGATTCGAGGCAAGTACGAACCGATCGCAACGCAAACTCCTGGCATCCATTTTTCGGAACCGATGAAACGATTGGCGGCAATTTCGGATGATTTGGCGATCGTCCGTTCGATCCGGCATGATCAAGGCAATCATGGGGCGGGGAATCACTACATGATGACCGGTGCACCGCCACGAATCCCCGTGGGCTGCGGTGCGTTTGTCAGCTTTCACCCCAGTTTGGGTAGCGTGGTGTCGCACCAAGTCGGAGCTCCCGATGGCATCCCGGCCTACTTTTCAATCCCCAGCATGTCTCGATCAGGCGGTCCCAATTTCCTTGGCGCCAAACACGCTCCGTTTGTGGTACCCGACAACCCAAACAGCTCGTCGTTTCAAGTCCGCGATGTGACGATCCCCAGTGGCTTGACTGATCAACGGCTCGCATCGCGTCAGGACATTCGTAGTCAGATCGACAAGCTGAAACGGATCAAAGACGCAGCCGCGGGGGATCCCGTCATGGCAGCCGACGAATTTTATGCTCAAGGGATGGATTTAGTCAGCAGTCCGCAGTCGCAAGCCGCCTTTGATATCCATGCCGAACCCGACAAGGTTCGCGATGCCTACGGTCGCAACACGTTTGGTCAGCAAGCGTTATTAGCACGTCGTTTGGTCAGCGCCGGCGTGCCGTTTGTCACCTTAGTCCAAGGAGGTTGGGATCATCATACCGACCTGTTTAACGCGTATGACAAGAAAATGCCTTCGTTCGAAGCGACGATTGCGGCGCTCGTGTCCGATTTGAAGGACCGAGGCATGTTGGAGCGAACCTTGGTGATCGCGTTGGGCGAATTTGGACGCACACCCAAGATCAACGATCGTGGCGGACGTGATCACTGGTCCAATGCCATGAGCGTCATGTTTGCCGGCGGCGGAACCTCGGGCGGGCAAGTCATCGGTGCCACGGATCGCCACGGCTACGCGGCGATTGAACGGGTGCTGTCACCGGAAAACTTTGTCTCGACTGTCTATCGCAAACTTGGAATCGATGCAGGGCAAATGTTGCATTCCCCCGAAGGCCGTCCGGTGCACTTGGTCAGCGACGCCACGCCGATCTCGGAATTGATGAGCTGATGCGAAACCTTTTGAACTCACTCGCCACCGTCGCACCGTTTTTTAGCGGTAGGGCGCAAGCCCTCCGGTCGTCCTTGGTCAGCGACGCCACACCGGTTTCGGAGTTGATGAGCTGATGCGAAACGTTTTGAACTCACTCGCCACCGTCACACCGTTTTTTAGCGGCAGGGCGCAAGCCCTCCGGTCGTCCGCGTCTCGCTCGAACGTTTCCGCCCGTAACATATCGGACGGCTTGCGCCGCGCCGCTAGGGGTCCGGGCATTGCATTCGTGTCAACCCTAATCTGCTTGACCTTTCCCTCGCTCGCATCAGCCCAAGTCCAGCTCGATCGGTTCTATCCCCCGGTCATCTCGGTCGGAAACACAGTGACCGTCAAAGCGGAAGGTAAATTTCCGAAATGGCCCGTGAAAGCGGTGGTCGATCGCGAAGACGTTGAGGTCGTTGTTGAAAAGGATTCGGGACAACTCAGCGTCAAGTTGCCGGCCGACGCCGCCCCCGGGATCGCCTGGATCCGCCTCATCGACGAGACCTCAGCATCAAAGCTTGTGCCGATATTGATCGAGCCCTCCGCAACACTCGAGGAAGTCGAGCCGAACCAGAAGATCGCCGAAGCCACCTCGGTCACTCTACCCGCAGTCGTGTACGGTCGAGTCGCCAAGTCCAACGAGATTGACACCTACCGCGTCCAAGTCACAAAAGGACAAGCGTTTGTCGCCACGACGATCGCCCATCGACCGCTCGGTTCACCGATGGACGCCGTGATGCAGTTGGTGGATGAACAGGGCAACATGATCGCTCAAGCGGATGATGATCGGGGAATCGACCCACAATTAGTCTACGTGGCCGATGAAGATCGCGAACTTTTCGTGCGGATTTTTGCCTTTCCCGAAGTCCCCACAGGCACGATCGGTTATGCCGGTTCCGCATCGTTTGTTTACTCGATACGGATGACCAATGACGCCTACGTCGACCACGTATTGCCACTAGTATTGCCCGCGGATGCGGTGGCTTCCGACAGTAAGGCATTCGGTTGGAACTTGCCGCCTAAATACGATCTGCAACAGCGGGTTGCCACACCGCACTCGCCTTTGATTGCTCAGATTTCCTCGACACTCGGATGGCAATGGCAAACGTCGCTTCCGGGCGATGCCGTCGTGATCGCAGAAACAGCAGACAACGAATTCGCGACCGCGTCCTCATTGCCGTGCGTCTTTTCGGGGCATATCAGCGAGCCAAACGATGTCGATCGGTTACGTTTCAAGTCGAAGGCATCGACGCGATACAAAGCAGTGGTGCACTCGCGAGCATTCGGCTTCCCACTCGATTCGCAGCTTCGCGTGGTCAACGTCGCCGATGGTGTTGAACTATCCAGCAATGATGACGTTTCGCGCGGCCAATACGACTCGGCGATCGAATTCACGGCGAAAGACGCCAGCGAGTTGGAGCTACAAGTTTCGGATTTAGTTGATGGTCATAGCATCCGGCACGCCTACAGCGTGGTGATCAGCGAAGCAACACCCACCGTGGAGCTAACGGTCAGCGAAGACCATTTCGCGATGAACAAAGACCGCACGCTTGAGGTCCCCATCACGATCTCACGAAAGCACGGTTTTGACCAAGAGTTAACGATCACCGCGAATGGTCTACCAGAGGGAATCAAAGCGGAACCCGTTGTCTCGAAAGTTAAAGGCGACACGTCGACATCGGTCAAACTAAAACTCGTCGCCGACAAAACCGCCGCCTATCAAGGTTCATTCCGGATCACCGCGCGATCGGCAGCCACGGACAAATCCGCGTCAGCCACTACCTACACGGCGACCTACGCCTTAAGAGACGCCATCAACATCAGCGACATCTGGCTTAGTGTTCCGGCAGTGAAAGATTGAGTCACGACATTCGTCGCCAAGGGAGGTGCCAATTTATAGCTGCAGGCATCGGCCACGGATGCTAGATCGCGTTGCAACACCTCGCTATTGGCCTGAACGTCCTTCGCAGTTGTTCGTTCATTCATTGCCCGTGTACTCGGCTAGCGGATTGCTGGTATAGACGAGCCGCTGGCCGTCCGGCGAGACTCCGCTGCTAAAGTTTTCGTGAAATGGATTTTGCCCTGGTATCAGTTGGTCCGGTTGCAATGGATCGCGAGGAACCAAAACCAAGTAATGCCCTCCGGTATCGTCGTTTCGCCGAGAGACGAAGATGCGTTTTCCGTCAGGATGCCAACCCAAATCGCAAGTATAGCGACTGTCTTGTCGCAGTACCGTTAGACCTTGATCCGAACCCGCCGTATTGACGACGACAAGCTGGTACTGGTTATCCGCTTTCGACTTGGCACGAAACGCGAATTCCCTGCCATCGGGCGACCACGCCCCATTCCACTGGATTTCGCTGAACTGGTCGGCGTGTGCGCCAACGAGCAGCGGAGAAGGTTGATCGCTTGTTACATCCATAACCAATAGATTCTGCACAACCTTTCCGTCGAGCTGGATGTAGTCGATGAAGGCGAACCGCTTTCCATCGTGGGATACTTTGATCGAATGGCCGCTACGCCGCACCAATTGCCGATCGCTGCCATCCACGTTCATGGTCATCAGCCCATCGTTGGAGGTAAACGCCAAGCGTTTTCCATCAGGAAAGAAGGTCGGCATCGATCCCTGCCCCAAATCGCGTTGGTTAGTGCCATCGGAATTCACTAAAATGACATGCGAACTTTGAAAGCCATGGTTGAACGTGTCAAAAGCGATCTGCATTCCATCGGGCGAGAACTTTGGTGATCCGTGTCCGCCGAGTCCTGGGATATCCCCGGCGACTTGCTGACCATCTGACCCATCCAGATTGACCGCATGCACCCTGCGAAACTGTTTTTTGGATCGATCGGTCAGCAGAAGCTTGTCAGCTCGGATCGAAAACTGCTTTAGATTGACATTGAGGGCTTGCCGATTAGCCGAGGAAACAGCGACCTTTAACCCCCAAGGTTTCGTCGGCTTATCGCCGGTCTGGAAACTTGCGATGACTTGGTAGTCATCCGACTGTGACTCACGGCACAGCAGATGTGTCATGACCCCACGCCGTGCGATACGTAGGCCACTGTAGCCGCGCTCGTTAGTGACCGATTCACGAAACCGTTCTTTGTTGTCGCGAACACCACGGGCTTGCAGTGATGACCCTCCGTTGGCGTTCGTTCGATAGATGATTTGCAGGTCAAGTTTGTCCTCGGGTGAAAACGGAACGACCAGCCGTACTTCGCCGGCTTCACCCGCAGTCGATCGCACTGGGGCCAATTCAGCAATCACATCAAAATCTCCCAGGATTTGTAACTGAACAGCAATCTCTGCGGGAATTTTGGGGGTGGATGTTTTCGAGATCGCGATCCCCTGCGGTTCGTATCGCAGCGTTGCTCCGCCGTCGCGAACTTTCAACAGCCCAACATTTGCGGCCATGTCCGACAGATCCGGTGTAAAGGCAGCCGGCAGCTTATCTCGCGTGTCATCCAACTGCGGCACCAAATCAGGATCGGTGTCCGGTTTGGAAAAGGTCTTCATCACACTGCTTGCCAGGGCAATCATCTTGCCGTCTCGCGACCATTCGCCTCCGGCGACCGCCGCCATGCGACGACGCTGCAACAGCGGATGTTCACACTCGGTTCCATCACGGTGGATCAAGAACATCGACATGCTGCCGTAGGCTGGATCGCTATCGCCGTACATGATCTTGTCTCCGTCGGGATGCCAAGCCAAATTAGCGTAGTTGCCGCCCGTCAGCAGCGTCTGAAACAGTTGCTGCGAACCATTCACGCTAACGATCGATAACTCACGTTCGCTGGTTTGCCGATTGCGACCGACAAAACAAAGTTCTTTACCGTCGGCGGACCAATCGAAATTCCAGTAGATCTGGGAATAGCGTTCCGCGGATGTTCCTTTCAGCAAGGCTCGTTTTTGCTCCGTCTTTAAATCAAGCACATACAGGTTGGGGCCTTTTTCACCATAGTCGGTAAAGGCAACTTGGTCGCCCAGGGGCGAGATTTGGATGCCCCATCCTGAACGGCTGACAACGCGACGGTTGCTGCCGTCAAGGTTCATCATCACCATTCCCGAGGTTGTTGAAAACGCGATTTGTTTGCCATCGGGGGTAAATGTCGGCATCAACCCCAGCCCCATGTCGCGTAAACCGGTGCCGTCAATGTTGACCATAAAGATATGGGCTGTTGACGAGGCTCCGGTCCAAGTGTCAAAGGCGACTTTGGTTCCGTCCGGCGAAAACTCGGGCGATCCATGGTTGCCCAAGTCGTCAATGCCTTTGGTGATTTGTCGAATCTGGCTGCCGTCGGCGGTTGCCACGAAAATTCGGTTTTCACCGTCCGTTGCTCCGATTTGCGTCAACTGATCCGCGTGGATTTCAATCTTTCGCCAATTCACAGTGGAAAGCCCAGCACGCTGTGCGATGGTCACTAGACGCATTTTCTGGGTCGGTGTGTCGGGCACTTCAAACGTTTCAAGGTGGCGGAATTGTGAACTCGTCTCATCCTTGATCAACAGGTGCAAACGCTTCCCGCGTCGCGCCATCCGCATCGTTCCCGATGTCGATTCCCATCCCAGCGGTTTGTTGACGACGGTCGGTCCGCCATTGGGATTTTCCGTCTGCAGCACCGAATTGATGACTCGCTTGCCGCGACCGTGTTCGTCGCGAGAGAGGCGGGCGCTTACCGCGTTGGCTGATACAAACGGAACAATCAGTCTGGCTATCGCGACTTCGCCCGATTCCAACGTTAGATCGCTATAGTCCACCGAGACATCGAAGTCGCCTTGCATCTGCAAATTGCACATGATCGAAGACTGCGTCCACTTGTCTGGACTACGAATTGCAAATGAAATCCCTTTGCTGGAAGACGTAATGGTCGCATTTTGTTTTCCCTCGATCGCAAAGAATTCAGTAGGCATCCCCTCGCGAGTGAAGTCGTGTGCGAAACGCGAATCCAACTGATCGCGAGACGTATCGAGTTGCACCACCGTCTGGTCGGCAAGCGGTTGGCGATCGAGCGTAGGCAACTGCGACGGCCAATCACCTCGAAGCACCACTTCTTTGACTCTCGCCGACGACTGATCGGCAAAATAGAAAAGCCCAAACGTGCGATCAGAGTTCGCATTTAACGGACCGACATAGATGGATTCGCCATTCAACTTCAATTCGATCGTTTCTCCACCCACGATGACCTCCATCGCGTTCCACTCATTGTTTCGAAGCAGATCGCCAGGAGCCGTCCGCTGATGTTCGGAAACGACTTTGCGATTCACTTTATTCGAAAACGTCTCGTCGTATCTGCCATCGGTAATCCGGTGAACCGCCACGGCATCTTGTTCGAGCAAAAAGGCTATTCGATCGAACGCCGGATGGACCGTGGTTTCCCCCTCGGAATGATAAAACTGGTAACGGATCGAAGCAGCTTCGCACACGGGACGCTGGTAATACAGCAACTGCTCGTCGCCGGTTCCCGCAGACTTCGTACTTCGTTGACCAACGATTTCGCCATCCTTCCAGCGCCAGGGCAGATGTTTACCGTTCACCTCTTGATGGTAATAAGACCGCCAACCGACGCTCCCGTCGGTATCAAGCCGCACCGCGTCTGGAATTGTCGCGTCGCCGGTTACTCGCAAGTCGAGTAAGCGAGACGACTCTTTATACGCCTGACGAATCGCGATCCAAGGGAATCCTGGCTGAACGGGAAGCTGCAAGACCTCGCGTCCATTGGCAAACACCGTGCACACCCCATTTTTCACCGAGAAACGTTGATGCAGCAAAAGGCCTTCGGCCGACAAATCGGGATCGATTTTCGTCGAGGTGAAGGGGCCATCGATCGGACCGTTTCGGATATTCCATCTGGAGATCTGAATACACTGTCCGCCAATCAAGACCTGACATCCCGTGTTATTCCGCAGTGAATGCTGAAATTCGAACTCAACGTCGCCTTCGAGTGGATAGCGATAAAAGATTTGTTCGATCCCGTGGCCGCCAATCGCTTGCATACGCCCTGGCTTGGCGATCCAAGTCGCCTTGCCGCCGCCGGCTAAACGCTTCATTGCATCGACTGGCGAGGAGGCTACCCAAAGCAGAGGTTTAATTTGCGGTAGGTTCACATCCTCGGCTTGAATTTCAACCTCAAAGAATTGCAAGACATTCAGCAATTCGATTCCAATTGCATTTTCATCGTTGAATGCCGCGGGTTTAAGAATCGTCAACAGATCCGCCAGGACGCTGGCAGCATCGGGATCATCCGCAAACGCGTGCGCCACCAAGACCTCGGGCCACAGTTGATCCGGCCTTAGGTTCCCCGCTTCACTCACCCATTTGTAAAGCGTCTCAAGACTTTGATGTGCGCCATCAACGTCTGCTTGGGCCGCTTGCACCAAAGCCAACATCGCCGCGCGAGCTCGCTTTTGCTCGAGCATGTCACTGGGGCTTTGCTGGATCTTTGTCTTCAGTTCTGACAAACGCCCCAATTCCTTCGCGGTTGAAATGAGCTCGGTCGCGGGGGCAATCAAATGATCACGCCGATGATGGTCCGCGTCATGTTGCAGTTCGCTAGAGGCTTCGCTGGCGTCATCGGAAACGAAATGACCATCGAGGCGAAAGGTGGGATGTGCCGATCCTGGCAATACCCAGCCGGAAAGAAATTCATAGCGTTGTTCCAGCTCCATTTCACTCGCTAAACGCATGGCTTCTCGGGTGTTCGATCGCAGCATCGTCTCTGGGAAAAGATCTGGTACCGAATTGAGGGCGATTTGATCGGGGTTGCCATCGGCGTGTAAGAATTTGTCGACGTCGAATGTTTGTGGCCATTCGCCTCGCAATTTTGCCGCACGCACTCGTACCGTCTCTTTTGACGGATCGTGATAGAAACCAAGCCGCGTGTCATCAAGCTCGTCAATCGCTCGTTCGTAAATCAACGTATCATTGAGTGTGACACTGACATTGTCATCGCTGCGTTTCAGCACGACATGGTTCCACTGGTGGTCCCGTAGCGGTAACGACCGAGGCCCTCGCCGCGCGAGCGGTTCCAGCAGTGCATTGTCCTCCGCTAGCCCCGTCCATTCGCGTTCGGCGTCGGTAATCCAGTGAACCTTTACCCCGGTTGGTTCGATCAAAAACACAAGTTTGCCAAGTGCGGGATGGACCACATGATCACTGGATGAAAAGAACTCGTATTCGAATATTTCCTCACCGAGTAAAGGACGCACGTAACGCAATAGACGTTGGCGCGGAGGTGAACCGGTTTGCATGCTTTGCAGCACTCCTTCCTTGACCGTCCACATCGCATCATCGCTTTGCTCGGCATACGTCGACCAACCATTGCGCGAGTCTTCGCCGATCATCGATACTTCGTCCTGCACTACCGGGGATCCCGACATCTTGGGATTGCGGTAGCGATGGTTTGGCATGCCCTCGCTGTGCAACAACAACCAAGGCGACGTTTCGGTCGCCGCGACTGTTCGTACCGGATGACCATTGACCCAAAACCGCACCTTATCTGCTTGCTTCTCAATGGTACGACGATTCACTTCGAACCGACGATATCCCTCCCAGCCGACGTCCAGTCCACCGTAGCCCACGTAATTATCATCGCGACCGCCCGAAGCAAGCTGCTCCCATTGAAAGCGAAAATCTCCGCTAATGGGATAGCGATACAGGATCGACGACGGTCCGGCGGATGCCTGCGTCAGATGCCCTTCATGCATGTACCAAAGTGAATTCCCGGGCATACGAATCCAGTCGCGGTTTAGCTGAGCTGACTCAAGATTCGGCGTCGCATGCAAAAGTAATTGAAGCTCTTGCGACAGTTGTTTTAGCGTATTCGGAACCGATTCGGATTTGTCCAACAGCGTCGCAATGGTGTCGACGAGTGCTGCGTGTGATTCGGAGTTCGCGGCAACGGCAGAAACAACGACGGCTTGCATTGCGTTGGAATCGGGGTCTGTCTTCAATCTTTCGATCCAACCGTCTTTGCGGTCTTCGGTTGTCGTTGCGTCCACCCCCCGTGCCCCGGCGATCAATAGCAGAACAGTGAGATAGTCGGCGTGAGGTCCCGTCCGCTGGTTGACTTCTTCGGTCAACTCATGCAGACGTCCGAGTTCCTTGGCTGTGTCAACCAACAACCACGCCGAACTGAAAAGCCCTTTGGTTTCTCCGACGCTAGGAATTGCGAATACACCGGCGTGAGGGCGTTGTCCAATCGCACGGGCGAACTCACGTGGCGGAGCATCGACGTTGCAAAGGCAGGCAAAGCAAGCAGCATCATCCGTAGCGGACTGCGGCAGTGTGAAGTCTTTGAGTAGGTCATAACGCTCGTCGGCGGACATTTGCAGCAAATGCCGGTTGATCGCTGCTCCCCGCGGACCAAGTTTCTCCGACTGCATCGAATCGAGCATCGCAACCGAGTCACGCAATGATTGCACGAGATTCGCATCATCGATTGCATCGAGGCGTAGGTTTTGGGCCTGAACCAGACTCGCAGACAGGGTGATTAGGATAACAGAAAGGGTTCGGATCAAGAGTAGATTCCCCCTTGGAGGTTTCGATATACTAGTAGGGTTTCAGCGTCGATACTCGTGGTGTTTCTCAACGAAATCTAACGCTGATAAATCGGCAGCAGGCCGTATGCAGGCGTCAGCGCAAGAATTGCCAACGACGTGCTATAACTCTGGCCAAATTGTTTTTCGTTGGCGCCACCAGTCGGCCACGCGCCGCTATCGGTTTGTTCTTCAAGCATGCCGGCGGCGATTTGTGGAAAGATCTGGTCCCATGCGTCCCCGCCAACCTGTGCCATCGCTTGGCTGCTGTAATAGCTGGCTAAATAGTAATAGTTGTTCTGCCACGGATTGGGATAAGCACGGGCACGGAACCATCGTACTGCAGTTGCGACCCCTTCGTGGTCTTGGCGACCGCCCAAGATCAACGTCAGTGTCGCCGATGCGGTATTGGCCAGAGTGATTTGCGGGTTGGATGGTTGCGACTCGACAGGCCGATAGCGAAACACTCCTTTCTCATGCTGTGACAGGTCACGTTCGTAGCACCGCTGGACAAAATCCAAGCCTTCATCGAAGTATTGTTTCGGGACATTAAATTCGGCGTTTCGTGCTGACCGCAGAAACATAAGCGCCCACCCGGTCACCGACATATCGGACGACGCCGTGGGGCTTTCGGGATATCCGTACCGCCATCCACCGTTGTCGGCTTCGGCTGATTTTGTTCGTGATTGCACCTCACGATGGTAAATCAACGCACGATGAATCGCCTGTTCGATTTGTTCGGATCTTTCGCCTGAACACATTCCATAGACTTCGCCCAGCATCAATCCGGCAATCGAATGGTTGTACACGACCGTCTGCGATGGCGTCAGATGCTGTGCCGGAGGAATCACTGGCAACAGAGAAAAGTAGCCACGTCGCCGCTGCGTGCTCAGTACAAAGTCGATGCCTCGCGTGATGTTTTCGCCATACGGTCCCTGATCGGGTAAATGACCACGCGAAAGAAACGCCATGATTGCCATCGACGTGACCGCAGGTTGCGCGAATTCTTCGCTGGGAAATCGACCATCTTCGGCTTGTTGGGCAGCCAACCATTTCAAACCACGGTCGACCGAGGATTCAACTCGTGCCCACTGGCTGGCCGGAAGCGCGGCACTCAAGTTCGTGTTCGTTGCGACCACCGATCCGTTGTCCTGTTGGCCATGGACTTGCTGGCCCAGAATTATCCCTACCAGCAAACAGAATGATGTTATTGACAACTGTCCGCGGCGGAAGTGCGCAGTCGCCTTCATTGACACCACAGGAATCGCAGCATCAATGATCCATCGCCCCCGATCCGCGTTATGTGATTTTCTATTCTTCATCGATTGTCTGCATCAATTCGCGAATTTGGTCTTGATACTGCTCGATAGCCTTTCGATAGGCCGCGGGCGGTTGTTTGCCACGCACTTGCCACAGCCCATCATCGAGCGTGGAAAGCAGTTTGTTCCATTGTTGATCGGGAATCGCTTCGCCTTTGGAGATCGCTCGCAACAGGGCGGTGGCTTCATCCGATTGAACCAATCGCTCCCATGCCCGACGATCACCGTTGTCGCCATCAGTAGGTTCCAACATTTGCTGAACATCCTCGGCAAGTTTTTCCAAGCGGCGACGTTGCTGCTCACTCGTTTTTGGATCTGCTTGCTGTTTTTTGATTTCGACCAATGATTTTTCGAGCATCTGCTGAGCCTTTTTAGCCTCCTCTTGCCTTTCACGTTCTTCTTGCGAAAGCTTTCCCTGTGCAGGGGCGTCCTGTTTCGACTTCTTGTTAGCTCGTTTCATTTTCATCGCCTCTTTCATCCGAGCGGCAGCAGCTTCTCCGGAATCGCCGAGTGCGCCGGCTCCGCTTTCTTGCCAGAAAACCGAATCAGCAATCACTCGCAGATTTCGCGGACGATCGGGGATTCCCAATTGAGCAGCAATATTGGGTTCACGTTCGAGTCTCGCCAAAAATTCATCAAGAGTGGGATCACGGAGATCAGCGATGTTGGGGTCTTGTACCTTGTATTCGTCCAACGCATTGGCGACGGAGCGACGGATCTTGTCGAACAGTTCTTCCGCTTCGCTCAATCGCGCAGTGGCAAGTTGTTGTTGCCCAGCAACCGAGTCTAGCTGGTCCTGAGCTGCGCGATAAGATGCCGCAGCTTGGTTGAACGTGATCGTTTCCATCAACCGATGCAACTGCTCGATCATCGCAACAATTTCCACAGGCATGGGCGATTCGGTCAGCCGCTGGAATTGGCTTTCGAGATCCGTTTTCATGTCCAGCATCTCCACTCTCAACGTTTGCGTCTGGACCGCAATCCGCTGCTGTTCGGTCTTCACAATCCCGGCATAAGACTGGTCCGCTAGACTTTGAATCAAGATCGCCCAAGCGTCCGCTTGATCGGCGACAGTGCGTATTTCCAGCATGCGAGGTTCGACATAGTCCGAGATCGCGTCGTCGCCTTCGTTTTCGAACAGCAATCGATCGAACGTTGCAGAGAGCCGGTCAAATTGGGCGGCGAGTGTCCGGGCGTGACTGAGCAACGATGTTTGTTCTTCGACTTTGCCTGCAGCCGCGATCACTGTCTCGGCATCGAATTGGATGGTGCGTGCTAGACTTGCGATCTGTTTCGCTTGGCGAATCGTGTCCGCTGGGGTGCCCACGGCGGCATCAAGTTCCAGCGGCATTTGTTTTTCAATCCGCTCGGCCAACTCCGCTGCATCCTTCGCTAATTCGTTGGCGGTGTGCAGACGCAGTTCAACAATAATGGTCCACAAATCTTGTTTTTGAGTTTCAACGATTTTCAGCCACCCGAGTACTTCTTCGGTGGCATCGTATTGCCGCTGTGAAATTTCAGACAACCGGTCTCGCAATGATTTGCTCCGGCGTTTGACCAATTCTAGGTAGCGAGAGAGCAGACGTGGATCATCGCCGAGCATCTGAGCAAATTCATCCATCATTTCACGGCGCAATTTCACCACTTCGGCTAAACGATCGAGGTAGGCTTGATCGACTTCGATAATGCCCATCTTTCGATCCAACGGATTGCGATTTTGACGTGATTCACGCATCAGGCTTCGCCGCTTCTCGACGTAGACCTCGTACATCGTCACGGTTTCGTCCAAGGACCGTTTCATCTTCTTGTCTTGGACCACGCGGTCATATCGCTGCAACAATGCAGCCAATAATTCTCTGGCTCTAACGACTTGTTGCAACGCGACCGATGCGTCCGCATCGCTGGCGTTGGGGCGTTGGATGGCCGCAAACACGCGGTCTCGTGCCGGTGTGACGTGAGTTCGAGTGATGTCGACCATTTGTAACCCCACAAACGCGTATTGGTTTAGCTTGGTTTGTTCACGCAACTCCGCGACGTAGGTTTCGATGTTTCCCAACCCAACATCAAGTCGCCGAAAATGTTCCGCACGATCCGCATCGGCGATTCTGTGATCGAGTAATTGCTTCAGTCCCGTTTCGATCTCGGCGAGCATTTTGTCGATTGCGACAACGTTTTCACGCACCTCCATTTCTTCGCCCGGCAGATCATTTGCCTTGGCAATCGCCGCTAGCCGTGCCGTAATTTTCAACCTCCGGCGTCCCGTCATCGTGTTCTGACCGCTGCGATTTTGCTGCGGCTGGAGCGAGAACTTGGCAGCCGGCTGCGCTGTTTTACTGTCCGATGTTTTAGATGCAATATTTGCCAAATCGGACGATGCCGTGGAAGTCGGTTCGTCAGACGGATCCGACTCCGGCATCCCGGTAACGTCGTCGTTTTGGCGTTTTTGACGCGGGTGGTCATCGGCAAGTTTTGCTTCGGTCGGCTTGCCATTTTCGTCAGTGGACTGCTTCGTCGAGCGGTCGGCGGCGGTTTGATCACGAGCTTCGCCGCTGCCCCGTTTTTGATGCTCTTTTGTATCGTCAGCCGCCTTTGCGGATTGCTCACTGTCCTTGGTTGCGATTGCGTCGGCGCGGCGATCCTCCATCGGCGATGCATCGTTGCCGGATGGTTCCGCCGTGTCAGTCCGCTCGGAGGCCTCGTCATTTGCGGTGGAACGAGGCGTTGTTCGGATCTCCGGGTCCGAGGTGTCTTGCTTCGACTTCGTTGTGTATTGGT
>NZ_ANOG01000426.1 GCF_000346295.1 Rhodopirellula maiorica SM1
TTCACCTCCTCTGGATTCTTGTGAGCGGGCGGCGTAAGTGGTTGCTGCCAAGGGGCTTAAGGCTGTGAGTCCTCTTGTTGTCTTGTAGCCATGCTTTGTAGCAACTCGGCTAAGTCGAATTTGACATACGGTTGCTCGGCGGCGGGAGCTTTGTGGGTGGCATTGGCCACATAAAACACGCCGTCTGCCGGGACAAATAATACGTTGTGGAGGTTCGACTTCATCGCGACCGGTCGACTCATCAGCCATTGGGCGGCTTCGACGTCGATCTCGCCGTACCGCTGCTGGATTCGTTCTCGCAGTGTTTCCAGACGTGATCCCGATGACAACGCAAGCACATTGGGGATTCCTTCGCCGAGACGCGGATCCGTCTGCCCCGGCTGAATGAACTCGATTGACTTTGGATCCGCTGCGACGCCGACCGCTTGATTGGTTTTTCCGTCAGCGAACACGTAGTAGTACTCGCACGTTCGCGGCGAGTCTTGCCATAGCGTCATCACCTGGTCCAGCGTCGAGCACTCTTCGAGCGCCCGCCGCATCAGTGTCGCCATCGGGACACCGTCCCACTGGCCTTCGCCATGGCCGCCCATTTCGCCGAGTGATATCGCTTGGTCATTCATGCCGCTGACGCTGCCAATGAACCCGGCATAGCCAATATTCGCAAACGCGTGCTTTCCATCGACCGCGATGATGAAGGTGGTCGCCGCGTCTTGCAATCCAATCGTGGTCATGTAGTCCAAAACGCGGCCATGGTAAAGCTTGCCGTCTTTGGTTGCGGCGTCAGAAACAGCGAAACCGGAACAGTGAAACAGTTCAGGAAAGACATTGATCGCGTGCGCGGTGGAAGGATCCAGGTTGATCGCTTTGGCAAACGCCAACGTTTCACGCTTGTGATCATCGGGGATGTGAGCAGCCAGGCGCGCGTAGGCAGCATCGAGATCATGGCGAAACCAACGTCCGGTGCGAACGGTGTTCACGGTTCCGAAGGTGTACAGCACCGAATCGATACACCGCTGCGACTCCGCGGCCAGCAGGCGACCATGGGCATCGCCAATTTGCTCGGGAGAACCTTTCAGCAAGACGACCCGCTGCCCATCGATCCAGCGAAGCTCGCCAGCGGGTACGGTTTTGGCTTTTTGCAGCGGTGAAGTGAGTAGTCGTGACGGTGCGATGATCTCCAGTGCTCTGCGTGTGCCACGAGCAATGCTGCGTTCGAGTTCCATGCGTTGCAGTGAAACCTGCTTGAATCCAGGCCACTCGCCCGCGTTTGGCATCTCAGGCACGTTGTCGTCGATCTTAAGTGTTCCGTGATAGTGATCGCCAACATGGATCGTAATTTGCTTGCCGCTATTGTCGAATATTATCGACGTCTCGTTGTTGAGTGTCCACGTTTGTCGCTTGTCGCTCGAATCCGCTTTTAATAGTCCTGTCAACATTTGCGCGACCACCGAGGCGTCCGACTGCTGAATCATCGCCGCATAGGTGGACAATTTCGAACCGCTTCCCAGCAAGCGATCGGTGATTCCCCGCGGTGACAGTTGGTCCCGCGGATCGGCATCGCCCGCACTGAGAAACACGGTTTGATGGTGCGGCAGCGCGAATGCGGTCGATTCCGCTCGCCGGCGAATCCGCACGCTGTAGTCGCTATGGATTAGGTCCAAGTCAAACGACTGGTCATCGAATCGAACCAGTCGTCCGTCCACATGTTGGACTTGGCCGTCGATGTGCACGTCAATGTCGGCCGAGATCGAGAAAGACTTGGCATTCCCTGACAAGCAAGAGATCAGCGGCTGCAGATTGTCGCCAAGTCGCGCTGCAGTGTTTTCAGCATGAACGGGGGCGACCGTCACAACCAGTAGCGAGACGGCAAATGCTCGCGAACGAATGGCAATCATATTGAGTCGGTATTTCGTGATTGATGGAGGCAAATGGCAGGCATTATCGCAGAGCGACGCAGATGATTGTAATACATCCGCGGCCGCGTGAGGCCGGCTGGCAGAAATCGCTGGTGGTTTGGCATCGAGCGAGACTGTAAAGATGCGGTGTGGTTTTTCAGCGAAAATCGCGGGGTTTTGAGTTTTTTTGCCAGGGCTGTAACGATGGCAATCCAAACGCGACTAAACTGGTGGTCCCCCTCCCTTTCCATCCCCCCGTAATTGAAAAGTTGCGTCATGAATCGACTCTTCCTGCTGACTCTATTGACTTGCCTCTGTTCGGGAGCCTGTTTTGCCGAGGACAAGCCGGATGCTTGGCAAGAAAAGAAGGCCAAGTTATTCAAGCCGCTCAGTGATGAGCAGCTAAGCAAAATTGAAAATGCGGTTCCTAAGCAGTTGGCGGCCCAGCCGAAACAGGCACGCCGCGTGTTGGTGTTCTATCGCTGTGAAGGATTCGTCCACGGTTCAATTCCGTACGCGAATGAGGCGGTCAAGCAGATGGCTCAGGAAACGGGAGCGTTCCAGGCCGATTTCGCCGACACCTATGACGCGTTTACGTCCGAGAATTTGAAGCAGTACGACTGCATCGTGCTGAACAACACGACCAAGATGCAGTTTGAAACCGCTTCGCAGCAGAACGCGTTTCTGGATTTCATCGCAGGTGGCAAAGGTTTAGCCGGATTGCACGCGGCGAGTGACAACTTTGGACGTCACCCCGAGTGCCGCGCGATCGTGGGCGGCGAGTTTGGTGGACATCCTTGGACCGCAGGCGGCACCTGGGCGTTCAAATTGGATGATCCCGATCACGTACTCAACCAAGCGTTCGAAGGCAAAGGGTTCTGGCATCAGGACGAGATCTATCAGTACAAGGCGGACTCGTACGAAGGCCCCAAAGTGCTACGGATTTTGGTTAGCTTGGATATGAGCAAGGACGAAGTGTCCAAGCGGATCAACGATGGGCCTCGCGAGGTGCCGGTATCATGGATTCGCAAAGCGGGCGACGGACGGGTGTTTTATACCAATTTTTGGGCATCGCAATGAGACGTTTAGCAATCCTGTGGTTTTAAAACACATGCTCGACGGGATTCAGTTTGCCATTGGCGACTTGACTGCTGACGCCACGCCGACGGCAAAGACGGAACCGACAAAAGCCGCGTTTGCGCCGGCCAAGTAGGTTTCTGATTGACGGGAGCGGGCACACTCGATGCAGCGTTTGTGCCGGATTGCTCGGACTGCCCTCACCCGAGCAATCGCTGAAGGCTCTGCTCGACCTCTCCCAAACAA
>NZ_ANOG01000427.1 GCF_000346295.1 Rhodopirellula maiorica SM1
GTTTACCTCGTATATCGATCTACTACTGCGTGAGACATCGGGCGACTACTTCAGAGAGTGGACCGAGGCAGCGAAGACGGATCCGCATGCCGCCGCGGTGCTTGCTCGTTATTACAGTCGCCCCGAGTACGAACTGTACGATCTACAAAACGACCCGAATGAACTGAGCAATCTGGCCGGCCGCGAAGAACTCTCGTCCGTACAACACGAGCTGACTTCGGAATTGAACCATTGGATCAAGGATCAAGGTGACGAATTAACCGTGTTTCATCCCCCGTTAATGCTCGACGCACCCGAGACCTGGGTTCCTCGGAAAAAGAAGCGAAATTAGAAAATTCCCCGGCAATCGCCACCACTGGTTCCCGGGCTGCAGCCTGGGAACCCAATGAATTGCAGGCTCCCGCCTGCCGAGCAACGGTGAGCCGGGGGCCGTAAGGCACCGGGCTGCAGACGGGGACCCCAATGACGCGTCACGGCTCAATAAATCAATAAGCCGGTTATCCGTTTGGACGCTAGCAGGCTGTTGATTTCGTCGTACGATGGACTTCCTAGTCCGTCGAATACACCGCGGCAAAGCGGGTAAACTAAGGAAAAACACCTGCTCGCCTGCTTAGATACTCATTTACAACATGTCTTTCTACCGCTGGATCATAATGAACCGTTTTACTGTATTGAGTCTCTTAACCCTTTTGGCGTTTTTGAACGCCGCGTCGGCCCGTGCCGAACGTCCCAATGTCGTCTTTCTACTCAGTGATGACCAAGGTTGGGACGACTATGGTTTTATGGGACATCCGCACTTGCAGACGCCGAATTTGGATCAGCTGGCCAAGTCGGGGTTATTGTATGAACGAGGATACGTCACCGCGCCGCTGTGTCGACCGTCGCTGGCCAGCATCGTGACCGGGATGTATCCGCACGAAATCGGGATTCGTGGTAACGATCCGCTGCTACCCGAGGGTGTCAATCGCAAGGACGCTGAACACAAAACGGTCTCCACCGCGTTTCGTAACCGAATGACCGCGCCGATGCTAAAGATCCCTTCCTTCGTGAAGGAACTGAAGAAGAACGGCTACGCGACGCTGCAGACGGGCAAATGGTGGGAAGGCAACCCGCTGGATCACGGTTTCACCGATGCGATGACGCATGGCAATCACTCACG
>NZ_ANOG01000428.1 GCF_000346295.1 Rhodopirellula maiorica SM1
CACTCGTCATTCGTGCTTCCGCCAGCGGAAAGTTGATCGCGGGTTCGCGTCGGCCCGCCCCCACCTCCTATGGTAGCGATGATGTATTCCAGCTAGTGAGCTGGTCTGGCTATCCAACCGACCCCGAAAACGGCGAAGGCTATTTTCAATCCGGTACCGAGCTGATGTCGATTGTCGAAGGCGACAATTGGGACGTCGAAATCGTGATGTCACAATCCCAGGTGCAGCGCATTGCTTTCGGGTCCAAAGTCAAACTCGCGTTGCAATCGGATCCGGGAACCGTTTTTACGGGGGTCGTTACCGACATCTCGCGAGCCCAGTGGACGCCGGAGTTGAATACGCCTCGCTGGGACGACATCAACGCGACACGCCAACAAGCTCCCGCAACGACCTCGTACGTCGTTCGGGCCGCAGTAAAACTGCCCGACGACATCCATTTCCTTGCGGGCTCTATCGCCATTAGCCGAATCGACGCTGCTCCGATCTCATTGGCCGGTCGAATCATCCGCGGGCTCAACGGACTGCTGCGGTTCCGCTAAACTTTAGCTTTTGGAACAGCCTCATCCCTCGCTGACTCCGAATCGGCGGCGAACCGGCGAATAAATATTGGTCCTTGTGTCATCGAGACAGCCGCAACCGTTGGCCGCGTGAACGACACGTATTCAGTGTCCATGGCAAGCTTAGTGTCCATGGCAAGGCCGCCAACCGCTTTTCTCGCAACACATCGTGACGCGACTCCAACGCGAGCCGATTGGGCACCGTTTAGAAGCAACGCTTCGCGCAGAAACGGGTCCCAAGCAAGACGACGTGAGTAGTCATGAATCAGGTCAAAAATCTCTTCGGAATTGGCGTGAATTTCGATCGCGACCGATGTTGCAGGCATGGCAATGTCTCCTCAACGGTAACCGAAATGGATCGAGCTAATTAACAGATGTGGTGGCTAACCGAAGGTGAAGGCCCACGTTGATTGAAGAAGGACGGCGTTTGCGGCATGGATTCCGCAACTCAGCAGCCACACATTGTTGGTCGTCCCCGCATTCGTACTCGTACTCGTGCTCGTGCTCGTGCTCGTGCTCAGTCCGCAGGACAGTACGCGTACTCGCCGCCCAGCGAATTGGACAACGTCGCCCCCGCTGTCATCGCGTAAGAGTACGAGCACCGCTTCGCTGAGTACGAGTACGAGTACGAGTAGGACTAAGATGTGCTGGAGGCCCCGCCCATTGCCAACGAACCAAGACTATCCCGAAGGTCCTAAACGTAAAAACCATATTCAAATAAGCCACTTCGCAGCGAGATTTTGCACGCCATGGTTGTTGTAGGGAATATCCATCGCGACGTCGATCGTTTTGTTGAAGAATTTGAGTTGAGAATCTGAATCGCAACGCAATGGCCTGTAACAGCCACGGACGCAAGTCCGTGGAAGCCTCTTTTCGCTTCCGCTACGGGCTTGTCCCGGCGGAGCGGGCAATTGGAAGCTACCCATCAAACCTCGCTCGCCCAATCGATCTCCGCTCGGGCTTGCCCCGGCGGAATCTGCGAACCGAGACGTCGTGTCCGCCGGGACAAGCCCGCAGCGGAGCACTGTTTGGCCTTGCCTCTCTCTCGGTAGCTACCATTTGTTTCCTCCGCCGAGACAAGCTCGACGGAAGGAGGTTTCATATTACGAGATCTCCCAGCACCAATCGCACCGAACGTAATTCACCTTGTTCAGTCGCTCCGACGCATCATGCGGACAGTTCCAGCCGCCACCCGCCACGAAGCGGCTCACCTTGAACATGGTTTTGGGATCAGGCTGGTCCCTCGCTGACCCCAAACTCTAAAAAGCTGTCGGACACTAAACACTGGGCAGCGTGAAGCTAACGTCAAATGGAACGGGCGACTTTTGGATGCCATGGACGTTACCAACGGCCGTGAACACTCCAGCATCGAGCGCAATCCGGCACGGCATGATGTCACAATGTTCCATTACGTAAAGAGCGATGTCATAGTCGTCGAGGTCGTCATCTGTCCGACAACGGTTGGCACGGCTGTCACCGCCTGTGCCTAAGAAGTAAATGGTTGAACTACGTTTGATTGTACTACGCCGCCGCCGGTTGCACGACGCCGAAGGTGACTCCGCCTTGCGGCTGTGCCTTGTTGGCCAACGTATCGCGTGAATGCAACGTGTAGGTCACTTTTTCGAGCCGCGTTGTTAATGACCGCACTGTTTTACGGTTGATCTGTCGTATCATCAAGTAACTCCCAGAGCGGAGCCCGATCAATGCCATCTACTGATCATCTGCGACATTTTTACGCTTCGCTGCACGGCGATGCTGAGCGTCTCGCGGGTAGCCTCACAGACCTCGCACAACGGGCAACCGTGTACCACCATTTGTTTGAGCACTCCGGACGAAACCATGTCTTTCCATTGATCGCTGCCCACGGGGCATTGTGGGCGCGAGATTACTTTCGCTTTGGAATGAAGTTGGGTTGGTGTTGCTCATGGCAATTCGCAATGTCATCAGAAACGCGACGACAACGTCTCGCAGAACTTGCGGCATTCGCAGATGTGTTTCGAGACATAAATCGACGAGTCTGCATCGACACTTACACGTCGTATCACTTTACCGAACGGTTTGGCGACCATCCGGAAGCGGACCGATTTGTGCAATCAGAACAACTGGCGGCGCTCAATCGTTGTCACACAAAACGTCGCAAAGGCCACGAACTCTCTACGAGTGAGAAGCGTGACGTATTCAAGGCGTTTTTCTTGAACGAGCAAGAAACCGTAGTTGGGCCCAGCATCAATTCTGCAACCGAAACGTTTCAATGGCCGCTGATGAGGTTTATCGCCTTACGACCACTCGTACGTTTCGCGTATTTTGGGCGACGACAGTCATTGTTCTTCCGCAATTTTGCAAATCAGGATGAGCGAATCGAAAAAGGTCTTTATGCCTTCAGTGTTGCAGCGGCGGTTGGCTGGGATCATGTTGAAGCCACGCTCAGAGATTATGAAATTCTTCCCGATGCGTTTTTCGCTGGTTCCAGCGAGCACTTCGACAGAGTGCATCAAACCGTCCTGGCGACTGTGTAGCCGAGACTCAGGTCGGCCAACGGGACGCACGGCCGTCACTGCCCATTCCGAAGGAGTAAATGTCTGAACTACGGTTGATTCTATTAAGCGATCGGTGTTTGCACTACACTGAAGGTGACTCCGCTCTGCGGCCGTGCCGTGTTGTGAGGCACTTGAGCGGCGCTAGTCCATGTCTTCATGATAACGGAACGAACTACACGCTGGGCATTGGAATGTGTAATAGGTCAACGAACCGTAATTGTGGCCAGCGACGGAATCCCAGTTGGGAGATCGAAACCACACGGCGATGGCATCAACTACCGAATCGCCGCTATCGGAAAGCGTTTCCGCAGGAAGCCTGCCCAGAAACACACACGGGCGTTTACAACAGAATTGCCAGCGTTCACCTTGCCATGCCAGATACGTCGGCGTCCGCACCAATTCGAGAAGGAACTCGGGATTAATGCGAACGTGAAACCACCTTTCGTCGGGGAAGTTTGGATCGACTGGATGAGGAACCAACCCGTAGTCGCTGAGCAGTGACGGATCGCTGAGCGGAAGTCCGTGTGTGAGGCCTTCTTTTGCGTCTTCAACGCGAACCATTCCAAGTTCGGTATCAACAGTGTGTTCGACGCCACCATTACGAAAGCATTTGTAGCATGCGCCGGAAAAACGAACTGATGCAGGCTGTTTACAAATCTCGCAAGAACCACCGTCGTCAACTGCCGCATGCGCGACAGGACCGCGAAAGAGTGGGAAAGGCATGCACAGATCGTCGAACGTATTCATCATTGATGAACCTGTGGCACACAACGGGTTGTGTGGCCGACGCCGCCCCTGATCGAAGCGAAAGACATTGACCAACTAGAAGATTATACAACCAGAGCCCGCGTTGAAAGAAGAAGAAAGACGTTTACGGCATGGATGCTGCAACTCAGAGGCCACACAGCGTTGTACGTCCACGCATTCGCGCTCGTGCTCAGTCCGCAGGACGGTACTCGTACTCGCCGCCCTGCGAAGTGGATAACGTCGAACCTGTTGCAATCGAGTAGGAGCACGAGTACCGCTTCGCTGAGTAGGAGTAGGAGTACGAGTACGAGTACGAGTACGAGTAGGAGTAGGATTTGCAGGTGGCCCCGCCCGTTGCCAAGGAGACAAGATTATCCCGAAGGCCAAGTGTAAAAACCATATTTAAGTGAGCCACTTCGCGGCGGGATTTTATGCGTCATGCCTGCAACAGAGAATTCATCGCGACGTCGATCGTTTTGGTAGAGAATTTAATTTGACGCTCGGAGTCGCAACGCGACGACAGGTCTTCTCACGCTCTGATTGGTCCGTTCGATGGTAACAAACCATGGCAAAGGCGGTGCTGAGCATGGCGTCACAGGTTTGGTAGGAAAATGGAGGTAGGAAGATGAAAACGATTGAGAGGCTCGCGTGGACTATTTTCGCTTCCGCGGTGGTCTTGCCCCGGCGGAATCAGCGAATCGAGACGTGGTGTCCGCCAGGACAAGCCCGCAGGGGAGCACTGTTTGGCATTGCTTCTTTCTCGGTAGCTGCCATTGGTTTCCTCCGCCGAGACAAACTCAACGGAAGGAGGTTTCAATTCGCTAAATTCTCTTAGTCGATGCCTACCGAATATTATTCACCTGATGCAGTCGCCGACACGTAGCACGCCTCGCTGACCCCAAACCCTAAGAAGTTGTCCGACTCAAGGAAGTGCGATTGACCATTGATTCTCGGAGGACACAGCAGCAACAACGTCAGAGAATGTGGCGTATTGCGGATCAGGGCGGTCATAGTCACGAGCGGGCCACCACGCGCCCCAGCGTCCAGATTCGGCGAAGATGAATACCGCATCGTTAATGATCGTTAGCCCTTGCGGGCCATCGACGGATTCGTAGACAAGCAGTCCGTCGCCGTAAACCGATGGATTGAGCTGAACCGTCAAACCCGCCGCGCGCCATCGAGATTCGAGGTCGGAAACGGCGTCATTCATTTATCGCCTACGCCGCCTAACGGAAGGTTTTTACGACACCGCCGCGAACGAAGCGAAGGTGGATTGAATCGGATTTGATTGTATAATGGACGCGAGGCCAGCACCACATCGAAGGTGTGCCCGAAGGGCCTTAGCGTAAAAACCATGTTGTCGGTCGCGGACCATACGATAAAGCGTGAATCCAATGAATGTACCAATTGAGTTACCAGATCATTTGACGCAATTCGTCGATCAACGCACAAAAGAAGGCGGATACGCGAATCCGGGCGAATTCATTATCGCGTTGGTAGCGGCTGCCAACAAACAGCAAGGTGAGATTGAGCAAGCTCTGATGGCAGGAATATCGAGCGGCGCGGCCGAACCTTGGACCGATACAGAGTGGCAGGCAATTAAAGAACGCGTCGTTTCAAAGAGCGTCAAATAATTGTCGAATCGGAAACCAATTACCCGACGGCCCAAGGCCGTCGAGGATGTCGAATTGCACGCAATGTACATCGCGGACGGAAGTATTGATGCCGCGCTGCGATTTCTTCAAAGAGCCGAGCAAACAATCAAGGGCTTGGCATTGTTCCCCGAAAGTGGCGCTCCGTTTGTCACAAGTGTGCCCGATCTTGCGGGCGTGCGGACGAAGCTGGTGAAGGATTTCCAAAACCATGTAGTGTTCTACATCGAAAGAGACGATTCGATCGAGGTCGTTCGAGTCTTGCGTGGTGGTCAGGACATGGACGTCGAAATCACAAAGAACTAGCGACCGACAACGGAAGGTTTTTACGACACCGCCGTGAACGAAGCGGTTGACTCTGAATTAATAGAGATTGTACCAATGCGAACGTACGTTGCCAAAGAGCGAAGGTGATCCCGAAGGGCCTAGCGTAAAAACCATGTTGTCCGCCGCTAGCCCCGCGAACGATTCTCCGCATCAAGGTCGAGAGCGCCGGGGTATGCAGTGCGAAACGCATCCACAACAGTTGGATCGCCAGCACCAATCAACAATGTTGCGGAGGAGTCCT
>NZ_ANOG01000429.1 GCF_000346295.1 Rhodopirellula maiorica SM1
CGATCGCAGCAACGGCGGTCATATAAAACATTCCCGAATTGGTTTCGTATCCGGTAAAAGTCAATGCGAAACCGGCTGCAATCCAACCGATGGTGCCAAGCACCCGAATACCGGGAAATTCCTTTTCCGGATCCGACATGTTTTTCAACGCGATCGTGTTGGTTAACGCCAACGTCGGATAATAGGTCAGCATGTAGCCGAGAAAGAATCCCCAATTGATGACCGATGGCGAAGGCGATTCCCCCTTCATGAACGACACCGCCCCGAACATGATCACCCCGCCGAGAAGATGCAGGATCGCAAGTACTTTTTGAGCCGAGAAAAAGCGATCCGCGATCAGCCCGACCAGCAGCGGCGTGAGCAAACCGGCGATTGGGCCCACCGAGTAAGTATTTCCAAAATCGGCAGGTCCGAATCCGATCGTGCTCAGATAGTTGGGGGCAGTAACATACCATGCCCCCCAAATAAAGAACTGCAGAAACATCATGACGGACAGGCGGATGCGAACACTAGGAGCCATTGCGCGGGACTTCCGTTGGGTGGGAGGAATAACAGGCGGGTTGAAAAGCGACGTCGGTCTAGGGAAGTGCTTCGAGGACTTGCTTCGCTGGAACCGGATCCACTGCTTCCAGAGGACTGTCGTCTCGAGCGAAGAACATTAAATGTTGCCAAGGCAGCATGTTATACTCTTTCACAAGCTTGAAGTGGTTCCGTTCGTACTCCTTCATGATCTGATTTTTTGACATCTTATGCAGGGGCTTGATCGGCACCGAAGGATCCTCCTCACGGTACTCCAACAGCGCAATGACGCCGTTGGGTTTTAAAGCACGGTGCATGTGCCAAAGCATCGATTCAGGATGCGAAAATTCGTGGTACACATCGACCATCAAAATAAGATCAACCTCGCCAAGGGGCAGATTGGGATTGTCGACGCTTCCGAGAATCGGTTCGATGTTTCGCAATTTGGCTTTAGCGCCGCGAACACGAAGCTTCTGCAGCATTTCACGCTGAATGTCGACCGCCAGCACGCGGCCGCTCTCGCCAACCTTTTTCGCCATCGGCAGCGTCCAATAACCATTGCCGCAGCCGAGATCACAAACGACCATGCCATCGGTCAACTGCAACTGGACAAACGACTCCGACGCATTTTCTTCGTCGTCGCGGTTGTCACGAATCAACCACGGGGCGCCTTGATGCCCCATCGGCTGGGCGACGATGCGGCCTAGATAGGTTCGACGCGGCTTTTCATCCGGGGGGGAAGCCGCAGGACCAGCAGAGCTTTGTGAGGTTGGCGGTTCCGCCGTGGTGGAGTCTTGAGCGGAAGCGTTGGGTGCCGAACAGACGATCAGTCCGACACAGAAGCATCCGGCCCACAACCACAATCGTATTTGTTTTGACTCAGTCTTCGTCGCGTGCGACAAGTTCAAACTGAGGCTCGAACGCATCGTCAAAATCAAAGACGTCATCAAAATCCTCGCGGCGATCGGTTTCACTTTTACGCATCTGTTCGATGCGAATCAGATTGTACACCAATTCACCGAGGTCGCTTGTCGAGCGAATGCCCCAATTCGCTAAAACCATTTTGGCAAGGTAGCCATACTGATCAATCGCGTAACGTCGACACGACTCGCAAAGTTGTTGTCCCGTCACATGATTCGGATTTTCCGAAGACACTCCTGGCGATGGATCAACATCCGCCATCGCCGCGCTCGTCGCTTCGTTGTTCTCGTGAGCGTAATGCAGCGACTCGCGAATAAATTGATAAGCTTCGATGCGATAACGTTTGTCTTCGTTCAGTAAATCGCGAATCGCTTGAAGAGGAGTCGTCATGAGGGAACTCTGGGAACACGTCGAATGATTTGACGGACGAGGAAGCGATTGCTTCTCTGCCGCGTGTTTCTATTTTGACCGCTCACTCGAAAAAAAACAATTCGACTGAGATTGCCCTTCGACAAAAGAGTGTGAATATCAATCACGATCGAACAACACCAGCGTAGGGCCGCACGGTTGGCAGCCACGAATAGTAGCGGTTTTCCGCCAAATCCCAAATAAAAAAGCTGGTGGGCAACACAATGCGTCGTGGGGCAAACGACGGAGTTGGTCACCCACCAGCTAGCTTGGTTAGGCCCCTCTCGACAGGGACCTGATAACTGTTCGCTGGGAAGAGCAAAGCTCTACGGATAGTAAACCCTAAAAGTCGATTTTCCGCAATGTGGGGGGCTCATGATTACGCGAAAATCTGCCGCAAATTTCGGATTTTTTGCGCTGCATTCTCAGCAAGTCTAACTCACAACGTGTTGAAAATCGACTCTACAGCACCGAAATAACGACGGATGACCGAAGAAGTACTCAACTTTTTCTACCGAAATCAGTAAGTGCTTGTGGGGCCTGCGGTTACGCCGATTGAGGGAAGCCCGAGTTGCGATCGACACTCATCAAGCATCTCTTTTGTCCGACTGGCGCCAACCCGCGTGACGCCCATTTCTCGCACTTTGATCACCATATCGAGATCTCGAATTCCGCCTGCTGCCTTGACCTGGACGTTTTCAGCAACCCGTGATCGCATCAACTGCAGATCGTCGATCGTCGCACCACTGGTTCCGAACCCCGTCGACGTTTTGACCCAGTCGGCATCCAATTCACTACTGATCTGACAGAGACGAATCTTGTGATCGTCATTCAAGTAGCAATTCTCGAAGATCACTTTGACTTTTTGCCCTGCTTGGTGCGCGACATTGATCACCGCTTGGATGTCATCGTGAACATACGTCCAATCGCCGCTGAGCACCTTGGAAATATTGACGACCATATCGAGTTCCTCGCAGCCATCGGCAATCGCGCGTTCGGCCTCAGCCTGCTTGACCGCGGTGGTGTTCACCCCCAGCGGGAACCCGATCACCGTCGATGTCTTGACCGTGCTGCCTTCGAGTAGCTCCGCACATCGCGGCACCGCACACGGCATGATACAAACACTGGCCACGTCATAAGCCAACGCCAACTTGATTCCATGATCCAGATCGGAAGCCGACAGCGTTGGTGCCAACAACGCATGATCGATCATTTTCGCGATGTCCGAGTAAGTAAAATTGCTGTTCATGGTTTTAATTTTCGGAACACGTTAGTTCGTTTGGGGCGAGGTCGTATCCAAGCAAAGCCGCCGGAGTCGCCAACGAGCCGCTGAGGTGAACATCGTCACCGCGAGCGATGGCAATCAGCAATTCAGCAACGGATACCTTAAATCATCTTGGCAGTCCGATACAGTCAATGGAGGGGACTGGCGAACGAGCACCCCTATCGACCTATGATCTACGGTGCAAATGCAGCGGTGAGTTGCACGGAACGATTGTTTTCCAAGTCCAGCAAATACTGTTTCGTCTCGAGACCGCCGGGAGCACTAAATCCGCACAGATGCCCCGAAGATGCAACCACGCGATGACACGGAATCACAATAGGAATGCGATTGCGAGCCATGCTGCTACCCACCGCTCGGCTTGCACGTGGGCTGCCCGCACGCTCGGCAAGCTGTTTGTAGGTGAGCGTCGTGCCGGGTTGGATTTCGCGACAATGACGATAGACCTCTTTCGCAAATGGAGTCCAATTCGTTTCGTCCACCGGGATCGTCTCGAACGTGGTACAGCCCAGTTCAAAAAAAGCACGCAATCGTTCATCGAGCGATTGCGTCCAATCCCGAACCGCCTTGGAAGGCACTTGCCTAAAACATTCAGGGCGTTCGTTTCCCCACTGCAAACGCCACAACCCACGCGATGTCCAGACCGAATAGAGGACGCCAAACGGAGAATCATGCGTTGCCACATGCACTGCAGCAGGCGTTTGATTTCGCCTGTTGTGAGTTGGCGGTGAGTGATGCTGCGGCACGATGGCGATGCTTGGTTTCAGCGATGGCATCTCTATTTCCCGATACAAAAGCGACCGAATACGCGATCCAGGATATCGTCAGTGTAAACCGTCCCGGTGACTTCACCGAGACACTCCACGGCGACACGCAGTTCGGACGCGACAAATTCGTGACCGTCGCCTTGTTGAACAAAACGAATCGCCGTTTCGATGCACGTGGCGGCGTGGGCGAGTGACCCCGAACAGCGTGCGGCAGTTCCCATGATCGACCCGACCTCTTCCTGGTCACGCGACGCAACGAATTGCGATACGCGGTCACGCAGCTGATCAACGCCTTCGCCCGTGATCACACTGGTATAGATCCAATCGGATTGCCGTGTCGCCACATCGATCAGATCGGATTTCGTCGCGACCCAAATATCAACCGACGACCGCTTGGACGAACCATCATGAGTTTCAAAATAACGCCGCTGGGCAGCAAGATCATCGTTAGAAGCATCGACACACCAAATCCGCACATCCGCGTTTTGCGACGCACGCAGCGCCTGGGCCTGGGACGCGGCAGTGATCTCAAACAGCGGATCTTGCTGTGCCCGGCTTTCGATTCCTGCGGTGTCGACCCACTGAATTTCGTTTCCGCCAAGCACCGTTTCCACCGACACAACGTCGCGAGTGGTGCCGGCGACATCCGCCACGATCGCCACTTCGCGGCCCACCAGTGCGTTGATTAGATGGCTTTTCCCTGCGTTCGGATTTCCTCGAAACGCAACGATCGCTCGGGCACGGTTACCTCCGCGAGATTCCATCGATTGGCGAGTTTTTTCGACCGCAGCATGAATCACACTCAGCCGATCGACCAACGCATCGTCACTGATAAATTCGATGTCCTCGTCGACAAAATCGAGTCCCGCTTCGACGTCGGCAAGCAAGTCCAGCATTTCGCTGCGCATCTGTTCGAGCGGTCGAGACAAGTTGCCTGCCAATTGTTTCAGTGCATGCTCGAGCGATCCCCGTTGCTCTGCTTCGATAACGCCCAGCACCGCTTCGGCTTGCGGCAAATCGAGTCGCCCTGCCAAAAATGCTCTCATCGTAAATTCACCGGGACGCGCCGCACGAGCGCCCGCAGCACTCAGCACACTGACGATCGATTGCAGCACCGGTGCGGAACCGATGGTGTGCAGTTCCGCAGACGGTTGCCCCGTATAACTTTGCGATGTGGGCCACAACGACACCGTCACGTCCATTTCACCAAGCGGCATTCCCAGATTGATCCGGCTGTGGATCACTTGGGGGCGTTTCGTGTGTGAGGACACTACGCCGACCGATTCCAAAATCGGCACCACCGATTGTCCGGACATGCGAACAATTCCTCGCATCGCGGGCGTGGTCGGTGACGCAATCGCCACGATGGTTTCGTTGGAATCGAGCATATTAATGGACAAACGCGGTTGATTTTGATCGCGACCGTTTTGATCGTGCGATCGCCGGGTCGTTGACGCTTGCTCCGGCTTGTCGCAACGCGTCAATGACCGCGGATTGGCTGACGAGGTCTCGCAGCACAATCGGTTGGTTCGGATTCGATCCAGGATAGATTGCCAAAACGGGAATCGAACGACTCTGCAATTCAGCCAGCTTCGATTTGATCTCGGGGTTGTGATCGGTCCAATCGGCCAACATCGGCACCGCATCGAGTTCTTCGATCACCTTGCGAGTTTCTTCGGTATTCAACGCAACGTTGTAGTTGACGATACAGTTAACGCACCACTTTGCCGTAAAGTCAATCATCACGGTGCGTCCTTCGGCCTGTAATTCTTGCAGTCGATCTTCGCTGTACTCTTCCCAGGCGATCGTCTTGACGCCGTCTTGAGGAGCCGGCTCGGCGCCCAAGTACTGAAACGCCATAAAACCAATGGCCGTCGCGATCCCAACTCCGCTAACCCAAGCTAACAAACGTTTTTCGATATCGGCCCAATTAGGCACTTTGCCAATGATCCAGCATCCAAACCATACACCCATCAGTGTGACAAACACAGGAACTTTGTGGTCGTCGCTGAACTGGTTAAAAAAGAACGCGACCGTCGCCAAGAACAAAAACGCCAAAAACTCTTTCAACGTTTCCATCCAATTGCCTGGCTTCGGCAACCATGCAACCAGCGTAGGCCAAATACCGATCATGATATAAGGAATCGCCATTCCCAATCCGATCGTCATCATCAACGCGGTCGTTTCTGCCGCCGTCAAGGCGATCGTCAAACCAAAAATGGCTCCAAGAAACGGGCCACTACAAGGCGTCGACAACACCGTGGCAAACGCTCCTTTGGCAAACGCCCCGGGATAACCTTCGCGTTTTTGCAAATCTTGGGACACTTTTCCACCGGCCATGCCCGGCGCTGGAATTTCCCACACGCCAAGGTAGCTTAGCGCCATCGCAAACATCAGCAGCGTCAAACCGAGCCGGACGGGCAAGTAGGTAAACTGTTCACCCCACGAGAGTGAAAAGACGACGGCCAATGCCGTTAGCAGCGCGAACACCGACAGGATGCCGGCTGCGTAAAAGAAATTCAGCAAGAACGCTCGCTTGCGATCCGCGCCAGCTTGCTGAACAAAGCTCATCACCTTTAACCCCACCACGGGCAACACGCACGGCATAAAGTTCAGAATCACCCCGCCTAGAAACGCAAACATCAACACGACCGCAAAGGGCCGTCCTTCCGAGTCGTCGCCATCGTTGATTACGATGGGTTGAACCTCGGTGGCGGGATGATCCGCAGTATCCTCAGCGTTACCATCGAGTGCAGTGTCATCTCCGGCGTCATTCGCTGCCTCGGCAACATCATTGTCGCCGGACGGATCGGTCGTCGTGTCGCTGCCGGCATCTAGCGGAGCCGGTGCTGGTTTGGGTTGCAGTTTATCAACCCAATCGGTCTCCGCCGCCGCATCAAGCACATCGGCGCGTTTGGCGCGAGCGAATTGGACTGCCGCCGTTGAGGTTTTGGCCGCTGTGGTCTTGCCGACGTCCAACGTCGTTGAAAACGACAGCGCCATCGGTTGTTGGCAACTCTTGTCGGTACAGGCTTGGTACGCGATCATGCCAGCGATTTTGTGGTCACCAAGTTGGGCGTCCGCAGGAACCTCTACTGGAATCGACCATGTCACCGTGCCTTTGTGGAACATCACGCCCGGCAACAATTTGACATCGACGGGCACCGCAATACTGCTCGCTTTGGGTTCGCCAACCCGGAGTCCCGATTTCTCAGACACCACCATGTTGGTCGAAAAATCGGCATCGTCGACGGTCAATTGATAGACATGGAACCCCGCATCGGGAATCGCAGTCAGCTTTAACGTCGCTCGTTCACCCGGTGCCACGGTGGCAGGCGTCAATTCCGCAGTCCACTGCACCTCGTATCCATCGTCGCGGAACGGTTTTGTGGCGACCGACTTAGCCGGTGCAACCGCCTGATTTCCGACTTCAGCGTCAGCCTGTGTCATCGTCGCAGCAGCCGCCGCGTTGCCTGCGAAGGCGGCCGTCAACGTTTCCGAAATGGGGATGCAGGCGCCGTCGGGTTTACAGACCTGCGCTTCGACCGCGATCGAAATCGGTTCACGAAAATCAGCGGGCACGACAATCGGTGCGGACCACACCACGCGTCCCCCATGCTCTTCGATCGTAATCCCTTTAAAGATCTCCGACACACTCTTGTGAGGTGCTTCGTCGGGGACGAACTTGCCCGCCAATTCCACCGACTCAGGTGACTCGATCGACAACTTCGTCTTCATCGGTCCGCCGGACGGCTGGGTCACCGAATAGATGTGCCATCCCGCGTCCACATCGACGATCACTTCCAAACGCCCTCGCGCTGCCGATTCGTCAACAAAGTACTTGGCTTCCCATTTCGCCGGGTCCCCCGAGTCTTGTCCAAATCCGCCCAGAGAGAAATCGGAAAAGACGCTGCCGTCGTTGCCGAATCCCGTCTGTGCTGTTGCGACATGGGGGACACCGACCAAAAAGGTCAGTAACAAACATCCAAGTCCGAGAAGTCCGCCGCCGTTTTTATTTAACATTTTCAGTACGCTTCAAATAAGCTCGATGCCGTGAATCCAATTCGCTTAGCCAACCGATCATTTCCCGAGTTTATCAATAACTCGAATCCATTGATCGATCCGCTGGGCAATGTGCTCGTCATCGTAAGAAAAAATCTGATTATCGAGCAATAACCAAGACGCCCAATTGGCAAGGTTAATCCAG
Organism: Rhodopirellula maiorica SM1; assembly: GCF_000346295.1. GTDB lineage: Bacteria > Planctomycetota > Planctomycetia > Pirellulales > Pirellulaceae > Novipirellula > Novipirellula maiorica. The sequence continues at coordinate 8,105 of NZ_ANOG01000429.1, forward strand.
GCTGATAAGTGAACGATGCCCTTTGCAAGCACTTCTTGCTTCTCATCCAATGACGATTCTAGCCGATAACCCGCCAATACCGAATGCCACGCAAGGTGCACGTCAGTACACTGACCCAAAAAACTGGAAATCCAGCGGGCCAGATCGGTTGCCGGTGCGTCGACACGAACCGCGTCGTAATCAATGATCCCGACGACCGAGCGACCTTCGCCTGCGTCATCGTCGGACGAATCGGTAAAAAAGATGTGTTCGGCGTGAACATCGCCAAGCACAATTTGCGTCTCGACCGGCTGATGTGACAACGTCGCCAACGTACCGGTAAACGGACCAACCAGTCGGTTCCAATCGGCTCGGAATCGCTCGATCGCCATCTGCAGCGAAAACCGCAAATGCGGATGTTCGATCCGCGTCAAATCGCTGGCGAGGAGTGCGTCCATTCGCAAACTCAATTCCTTTAGCCGTTTTTGACGAGCCAAAACGCACGGTGGTGGTTGAGTGTGGTTCCCTAACGAACGAACCGATCGGTGAAACAACGCAATCGCCGATGCACCACGCTTCATCACTTCATGGCGTTGACGATCCGATTCCGCATCGATTGCAACGCCAGCGGTCAAGTTGGTCACAACCGCTCGATCGCTCGCGAGCAGATCGATCCCGCTTGCCGGCTCGCGCCATGGCTGGCCCGCAATCCACTGGGCCAATTCCCAAACATATTGCCCATCATCAACGGCGCTGCGATTATCCGCAGCTGCATCGACACCCCCGCATCGTTTTAGCTGGGGCACAAGATCGCAGCCATTTTCATTGGCAGTGATCATAACGTGATGGATCTGGTCCACACGTGATAAGGAGGTGTGGAGCGGATAACGTTTCAGTGCCCATGTCGAACCGTGCATGGTTGTAACGCGAAATACGGCGGCACCGCTCAATCCCGATGCAATCGAATCGACCGATTGGATATCCGAAAGCTCGAACCAATTCACCAGTACCGCACGGACAGCATCCATCATGCGGCGGCCCAGCCATCGTCGACACACTGTTGATGAATCAAACGAAGCGATTCACGCAGCGAATCGTCGTGAGTGAACATCGTGATTTGACGACGTCGCGCATCCTGTTCGATATTGATTTTGATCCAAACGGTTTCGTGTGGCATGACGGAACGAACGAGATCCGCCCATTCGACCAACGTCCAGGCCTGAGGATCATCAAAAAGTTCCTCGACGCCTAACTCTAAAAATTCATCGTCGTCGGTGACGCGATAGGCATCCATATGATGCAACGTGATCGAGCCGTGATGCGTTTGCAGCAGTGTAAACGTGGGGCTGGTCACATCTGCGGGATCGATGCCCGCCGCCGCCGCGATCGACTGGACGATTCGTGTCTTGCCCGCGCCCAGCGTCCCAACCAAGCCAAAGGATATCCCCGGCGACAGCCCCGCAACCATTCGCTGTGCCAGCGAGTCGACATGTTCTAGATCGAGATGACACAGGCTCAACGCGAGCTGATTCGTATTTTCGAGGTCCAAGGTCCGACGCTCCGATTGGTAGTGAAGCGAAGTAGTTTAGATCAAATTCCACATCCCGCGAGCCCGCCGGATTGTCCGCATGCCGGACCGATTCCACTAGGCAGCGTGACGCTGCGAAGTTGGGGTGGCGAAGTGGGCCAGCGTCTTTTCGAGACAGCCCAGCGTTTTCAGCGTCTGTCTGAACACGGCGGCGGCCTGAGGAGTGGACTCGAACCCGAGATCCTCAAGCAGTTCGAGCATCTCGGCGAGCTCAAACTGAAGCACCAATTCTTCGGGCGTTTGGGGCAACCGGCTCACGAGAACACTCCGACGGGGAATCTAAACGAAGGGCCAGCCGCAGGATCACTTCGTCAGCCGTAATCCGCGTTGTCGATCGCGTTGACCGACTCCTTCCAAAAGTTTCGTTCGGAATATTGCGTAAAATCCGATATCAAAATCGTCCGTGACGGCTGCGTGTTCAGTTCCTCCTGACCGCTGGTGCGGATTAGGCAAAATAGACCACCGCCCAATATCCGCATCGCGGAAGAGCCAAAAAATCTCGCGACACGCTAGGATCACGGCCGATGCTCGTCGCCAACCTCCCTGGTGGTGGTTGGCGACGTCAGAAGTCAGCGCCCGACTTAGCGGGCACCTTTATTCAGCGGTTCTTCGACCACGATCGCCGCGGGGAAATCCGCAGCTTCCTCACCACCACGCTCGGCCCATCGTTTGTTCTGCGAACCGCCGCGTGGCTGATTCATCGGGATGTCCATCCCGCCGGCATCGCCCAGCATTTCGTACAATCGGTTCTCCATCTGTTTGGCGACCGATTTGTAATCGGGGTTGTTGATCAGATTCTTGGTTTCGCCAGGATCGCTGGACAAGTCATACAGTTCATCGACGTCCCACAGACCGTAATAGGTGATGTATTTAAAACGATCACCGCGGAGGGCAAATTGGGTGGGCGACTGCGGGAAGTTCTTTTCCCAGTAGTAGACATACAGAAAATAGTCTCGCCAATCCAAATCGGGATTGTTGGGCAGCTCCAAAAAACTCTTGCCGTCCATGTAGCCGGGCGTTTTCAAACCGGCTGCGTGCAAGATCGTCGGCCCAATATCGATGTTGCCGATCACCGATTCGACCACGGTGCCGCCTTCGTAAAGTTCAGGGCAATGCATCATCATCGGAACGCGGATCGACGCTTCGTATGAAACACGCTTGTCGATCAAGCCATGTTCACCCCACATAAAACCGTTGTCGCCCATGTAGATGACCAGCGTGGAATCATGGATGCCCATCTTTTTCAGTTGATCGAGCACTCGGCCAACACTATCGTCGACCGCCAATAGCGATTCACAATAGCGGCAGTACAGATAATCGAGGCCATTGTCGCTGTGGTAAGAAAAGTCGATGCCATGCCAACTGTTGCGTTGATCGCGAACCCAGCGAGGTGCGTTGTTTTCCGCCGTGATCTCCTTGCCGCGCGGCAGAAAGCTGAGGTCCGCATCGGCATAGCGATCGGCATGTCGCTCGGCAGGCGTGAAATTCGAATGCACCGCTTTGTGCGACAGATACAGGCAGAACGGTTCGTCCGAGTCCTTCTGTGAATCGAGCCACTCGATCGCATAGTCGGTCAATTCGTCGGTGATGTAACCTTTCTGCTTGACCCGTTTGCCGTTGACATTCAGCGTGTATTTCGGTCCTGGTGGCAAATAGTTGCCCTGCCCACGAAAGCTGATCCAGTGGTCGAATCCGGGACGTGGATCGTCGTGCTCGCCGCCCATATGCCACTTGCCAATAAAACCGGTGCGGTAGCCGGCGTTTTGAAGGTACTGAGGAAAAAAGATCGTTCCCTCAGGCACCGCGCGATTGTTGTCAATCACACGATGTTTGTGCGTATACAGTCCTGTCAAAATCGAAGCACGGCTGGGTGAACACAACGACGTGGTGACAAATGCATTCTTCAAATGGACCCCGCCCGAGGCGAGCGAATCGAGATGCGGCGTTTCCAAAAACGGATGCCCCATGAACCCCATCGCGTCGTAGCGATGGTCGTCGGTCAAAATGAAAACGACGTTTCGGGGTTGAACGCCATCGATTTTACCAACCTCAGGCAATCCGGCCGAAGACGATTCAGCGCCCGATTGGGCACCAGCACTGCCGCAGGCAAAGCAAACGAAAAGAGTTCCAGCAATCAAACGCCAATTCATGAAGTCGTCTCCAAAGCAGATCTGCAAGGATGTTGAAGGGGGGAAGGGGAGGAAGGAAGCCAAGGGAGCGAAATAGACACGGCTGGGCAAGATGCCAAGCAACATGTCGCGACGCCGAGGGACCAATGATAACTCGGTCGCAGCAAGCCGTGGGAATTTGCTGCATCCCCGTTGCCTGCTAGCATTTTCCGGCTGTTAAATTTTGCCGATTATAAGGATTTATTGGACTGAGTCGATTGGGATGGCCGAATTGACAACTATCCACTCGGCAAGACGACGAAGGTCTAAATCCAATGAAACCGACACAACAGCTCTCACTCCTGACTCTCTCCATCGCCCTCCTCTGGTTCACCGGTTGTTGCGGTCCCACGTGCGGCGGCGGAGCCAACGGCCCGTTCATGCTCGGCGGCGGTGGCTGTGGCAGCCCCGGATGCGGCGAATGCGAAGGGTGCGGTGAGCTGTACGTGGATCCTTGGATTAATCATCCCGCCGACGCCTGTGATCCATGCGACCGATGCGGCAACCACAACGGCCAATCATGTGGCAAATGTCGATCGGTGTTCTCAGGGATTGAGAGTCTGTGGGGATATCGATGTGGTGTCGAAGCAGGCTGTGATGGTGGTTGCGACGCAGGGTGTGATTCGGGTTGCGAAGTCGGCTGCGGTTGCGAATCCTGCGTTTCGGAATCTTATCCGAGCGAGTTTCACAGTGGCGGAGAATATATCTCTGGTGAATCGCACTACCCTGGCGAAACAATCGTCGAATCCGAAGAACCGGCTTATAAACCCGAACGAACTCGCAAGATCTTTCGCTCAAAGCCTCACGTAGCTCGCGGCGTGCCCACCCCTGCGACACGATAATGTCGGCGAATCGAATGGCGTGTCATCCACGTGACAAAACCAAACAACAAAAAGCGGCCGCCCTTTACGGGGTTGGCCGTTTTTTTTTTTGCGTTAGCGAGCAAAACATGGGCACCGAGCAAAACGCTGACTGAGCAGCTAGGTGTCTTACGGAATGCTCGTGGCTTCGGCAACGCGGGGGATCACGTCGCGGTGTTGCGAGCTTGCTGCAAACGCATGTGACGATGCTGAATCGGTTGACTCAGTAATCAAACCAGCTGCCGACGCCAATCTGCCGTTCCCGCTCGTTAAAGAACTCGAACTGCGTGGTGTAGCCGTTCAAGTATTGCAGTCCAAAACGAAGCCGGCGTTGCGACGCCATTCCCTGCCACTGCCACCCCGTTTGCAGCGTCACGGTAGGCGAAAAATCGACCGCTTCACGGACGTCAAGGTTGATGGCGTTGAAGGGGCCACCGCGTTTTGGCTGCAGCGGGACCGGAACATGCTCGGCGCCGATTTGAATTTGAATCGGCTTGGCTCCGCCAGAGGTCTTTACGGCGTACGCAAATTCACCGTACAGACGGAGCGGATCGGAGGCTTGGTAGCTGACGCCGGCGATCAACGATTCCGTTACATAGTTGACTCGTTGGAACGTCGGAAAGCGTTCCATGTATTCGTCGCCCACATGCGACGAGATGTGGAAGTAGCCAAACTTTGCCGACCATGGCCCATCGGCTCGCGTGATCAGCGTTCCAAACCGGAAGTCCATCGATTCAACGTCTTCCGAATTTTCAACATCCAACCGCACCATCACGGCGCCTTCGAGATCCCATTGCCAACCATCCGCAGCGGCGGCACCCGGCGTTCCGTACCGCAACAATCCAACGCGTCCGCCGAGCGTCGCATCCCACAACACTCCCTTCTCGGTATCGCTGAACAGGACCGTTGATATACGCGGCTCGTGAGGCCCGGCGAGATACGACTTGTAAAGCAACCCTTCAGGCAACATGACCCAATCCGGCCGCGGCCGCGATTGGCTTGGTACCGATGAGTGCACCGATGGCAACCACTCTCCGGACATTTCGTCGTGTTCGTGCAATCCATGCTGTTCGGGAGATCCATACTGTTCGGGCGATCCGGGGGACTCCGAAATCAGCCCGCTATCGAATTCCCATCCGGGCGTATTACCTGTCCGATCCGATGGCAGCGCCGGACTGTCATGGCTTGGATCGAAAATATGGAGATTTGGATCGATGGCCCGCGTACTTTGGTTTCCGCTAGCATCCGTCAACGGAAGAGAGGCCTCGTCAACCGGCTTGCTCCAAGGCAACTCGATCGGCGATCGCTCTTGCCCATGGCTGGCTAATCGCAGCAACGATGCATCGACCTCGCTGCCGCGGATCGATTCAGGCGTCATCCCACACAACAGCAGCGCGAAAATAAACGCCCGCTTCGCGGATCGTGAACGCTGAAAACGGAAATGGCTGAGAGAACGAATCAAGTGCCACCGGCAGCACGGAGGTAGATGAAACGCCCCACCTTGAAAGCGTTTAAGACCCCAGGACATCGATCGGCGATGAAATCATCCCCAGACATCCGAGCAAGTCTACTCGTGTTGTTTCGACATTTCCAAGAGACACGCTTCGTCTTTTACCCTAAAAATTTTGCAGCGATGACGACCAACAAAGCTAGCAAACACGGGCTCGCAAATGATTGCATTGCGAGAATCACTTTCGTGGTTCGAGCCTTTTAGCGGGAATTAGCAGGGTCGCGCAAATTGGCAGAGCCGTGAACCATCGAACCGCAAGTTTCTCGTTGGGTTCATCTTGTTCAATCCTTGGCAGATCGATAGGCTGAAGTTTCGCGCCGATGAAAAGGATGTTTCACGCGTTTTCGGCCAGGGAGGGGAATTTTCGTGCTTCGTCGACGATCCATTCGTATAAAACTTTTTGCCGCTCTGGGGCTACTTTCAACGATCATGTTGATCCTTGCCTTTAGCGGCTTCTGGGGGCTTAACCGCTACCAGCAACTCGCCGACGCGATCAGCCGGCGGGCGACGGAGATCCCATACGCCAATGATATCAATCGTTTGGCTGAAACGCTGCGGGATCGCAACAGCCGGCTCAAGGATCTGCAGCACAATGGCGGCATGATTGATGCCGCGCTTCTGGAAAACCCGCTCGTTGAAATTGAGCGGTCTCGCTACAAACAAGTTTTGCTAGAACTTGATTTGCGACTTCAGCTTTACGAGGACGTACTGAACTCGATCGATGCCGAATCGAATTTGCTTGTCGATGCAGCGCGGCAGCGACTCAGTTTGGCTGAGATACGAAAATCAGTCGATGACCTGGACCGTTTTCATCGCCGTCCCGTCACGATCGACTACTCGTTGAAAAGCGAATTGTCCGAGCGACTCGATTCGCTGGTCGAACAAACCCACGCTCACCTGTCGCTGATCCATGGCGGCATGGCGGCGTTTAGTCACGATGTCCGCGGCCAATATCGAACCTGGTTTGCCGTTGCCTGTCTGTGCACGATCGTATCGATGAGCTTGGTGGCGTTGTTGGTTTGGGGATTTCACTCGTTGGTCGTCAAACCTTTTCGCACACTGATTGTCGGATCACGATTGGTCGCCGGCGGGCAATTGAGTCACCGCATCGACTTGGGAACCGGCGACGAGCTCAGCGAGTTGGCCGCTGCGATGAACGAAATGACCGACCGGTTTCAGAAAGCGTACAAAAAAGTCAATTCGCTCTGCACCGACTTGGATCGCCAAGTCCGAGAGCGAACCCGTGAAGTGATCCAGAACGAGCAACTTGCCAGCGTCGGTTTTTTGGCGGCAGGCGTGGCTCACGAGATCAACAATCCGTTAGCAACCATTGCCTGGAGCGCCGAATCACTTGAATCACGACTCGAGGAAGCCGTCTGTTTAGCAGGCACCGAAAACAAATTCGACGATGACTTTATCGCCATTGTACGAACGAATTTGCGGCGTATCGAAGACGAAGCCTTCCGCTGCAAAGGGATCACCGAACGGCTGCTCGATTTCAGTCGCTTGAGTGAAGTGCGACGTGCATCGACAAACTTAAAAGAGCTTGTCGAAGAAGTCGTGTCGATGGTCAGCAAGGTGGGCAAGTATCGCTGCAAAACATTGCGTACGCATATCGCCGAATCCGCCTTTGCCCACGTTAATCCGCAAGAGATACGCCAAGTCGTGCTGAATTTGGTCACCAATGCGTTGGAGAGCGTGGATACCGATGGCGCGGTCGACATACACGTCCACAGCGATGGCAATACGACCACAGTCATCGTCCAAGACGACGGTTGTGGAATGAGCGCCGATGTGCTGAAGCACTTGTTCGAACCGTTTTTCACACGCCGCCGCGACGGCACCGGAACGGGACTCGGATTGAGCATCACCTACCGCATCGTTTCCCAACACGGCGGATCATTGACCGCACACAGCGATGGCGAGGGGCGTGGATCACGAATGGAAGTTTCCTTGCCCGCCCGCGCCGAACACGAAGACAACCCTACGAAAAGTCGCGATACGATTGGATGGAATCATGAGTCAGTCAAAGCAGCCTAAACGTAATGCAATGCATATCTTGTTCGCTGACGACGAAAAGAACTTGCAAGAGTTGATGCGTAGCGAACTACCGAGAATGGGATACACCGTGACGGTGTGTCCGGACGGTTTGACGGCCGTCGCCGCACTCGAAAAAGAACCGTTCGATTGCCTGCTTGTCGATTTAGACATGCCGGGCATGAATGGTATCGATGTCATCGGCAAGGCGCGTGAATTGCGTCCTGAAATAGAAGCGGTTGTGATGACCGGCAAACCGAGTCAAGAAACCGCGATCGCGGCGCTGCGTCACCAAGCATTTGACTACCTAACCAAACCCTGCCGTCTAGCCGACATTGCCGGACTGCTTGGACGCGTGGCCGAGCGTCGTCAAACCAAACGCCAACTCGCAGCGCTACAACATCGGTTAAAACGCGCCGAAGGCGATTGCAAGATGGTCGGCAACGGCGCCGCGATGGAGGCCGTTCGGAACCTAATCACCAAGGTCGCTCCCACCGAAAGCAGCGTGCTGATTCGAGGCGAAACGGGCTGTGGCAAGGAATTGGTCGCACGCGCGATCCACGATTCTAGCTTGCGTGCCGAGCAGCCAATGGTCGCAATCAACTGCGGTGCATTACCAGAAAACCTGATCGAAAGCGAACTGTTCGGACACTGCAAAGGCGCCTTCACCGGCGCCGACGCAGCACGCACCGGATTGTTCGAAGTCGCCGATGGCGGCACGATCTTTCTGGACGAAATTGGCGAACTGCCGCTTGCGATGCAAGCCAAATTACTGCGAGTCCTCGAAACCGGTGATATCCGTCGACTCGGTGACAACCAAACCGTCAACGTCAACGTTCGAGTCGTCTGCGCCACTCACCGCGATCTCGAAAAAATGGTCGAAGAGGGAACGTTCCGCGAAGATTTGATGTTCCGAATCAACACGTTTGAAATTCATGTCCCCGCACTGCGAGAGCGCACCGAAGACATCGTTCCATTGGCGTCGCACTTACTGTGCCGACACCGAACCGATGGCGGCAGCGAACATCTCTTTACACCCGAAGCGATCGCGGAACTCAAGTCGCATCAGTGGCCAGGAAACGTTCGCGAACTTGCCAATGTGGTCGAGCATGCAGCGATCTTGTGTGATTCACTGCCGATTGGAACCGAACACCTTCCGCGTCATTTTGGACGTCGTCAATTGCGAAAAGAATTGCGAGAGTCGGAACCAATGACGTTGCGTGAAATGGAAATGATCGCGATCGAGCGAGCCCTTTCCCGGCACGATGGAAACAAGCCCGCCGTGGCCGAAGAATTAGGAGTCAGCTTGAAAACGCTGTACAACAAAATCAATTCCGCCGAAGAGAAAAAGTTGGCGAGCTAATCAAGCGATTCGTTTCACCCACGCGGAATGCCAAAGCAGCGAGACAGGCGATTTAGATTCCGGTGCGTACCAATCCCACTGCGACTCCGACCACGGTAGCGGTCTTCACGTATCGAGGCGGAATCGCCGCGTTGGCTGATTGCAACCGAATGCGATCCGCTTCGGGGTGCCAAAACGCCAATGCGGATTCGCCATCGGGTGTTTGCGCCACCACCAATTGCCCCGGAAAGGCATGGTCTTGGCGTTGCACAATCACGTAGTCGCCATCGACGATTTTGGCGTCGACCATTGAGTCACCACTGACTTGCAACACGAATCGGTTGTCGCCAAACAGCATCTCGCTGAAGTCGACTCGTTCGTTTTGGTCGGCCGAAAGCGCCGAAGGCGACCCGGCAACAACCCCGCCCATCGACAGGCTGTTGGGGTTACGGTCCGCCGCGTGCGTCAATTCGATCGCCCGTGATTTATTCGGACTTCGGATGATCAAGCCTTTACGCTCAAGAGCACGCAGGTGACACATCACCCCGTTGGGACTCTTGATACCGAAATGTTCACCAATCTCCCGGACGGTTGGCCCGTAACCTCGCTTAACAATCAGCGAGCGAATCATGTCGTATACATTCTGCTGGCGGTCTGTGAGTTGAGCCGACATCGAGGGGGCCTTTTCTAACACTTTAGGGGTCACTATGTCGCTAGCATAACAAGCGCATGCTAACGATTGTACCACGCACTAAACGCGTGTCCACAGTAATCTGGCGTGGGCGACCTGCCCCCGTCTGTGCGGGGCTCTTCTTGATGAGAACGATCCCACTAAGGGGAGACCACACCCCCTAACGAAACCGCAATAGCCACCACTCCAGCGGGGATGCACCACCATGCGAACCAGTGAAGGCGATCCAGGCGGCTCCAGCCGATTAGCCATTTCAGCGCGATGATGCCAACTAAAAAGGAGACCACGGCTCCGATGGCCAAAGCGGTCGGCGAAAACGCGACATCCGCGGAGTCGGCCTGCATCGCTGCAGAAAGCTGGCGTGCTTCGATAAAATCCTTCAATTCGAGCACGACGGCGCCACAAATCGCGGGTATCGCCAACAGAAAAGAGAACGTAACCGAATCTTCGTTCTTCACTCCCAACAGTCGAGCGCCCAGGATCGTGGATCCGCTGCGACTGATGCCTGGCAGAATCGCAAACGCTTGGAAGCAGCCCACGCCAAACGCGGCCAGTAGACTCATCTTTTGGTACTCGCCGTCGCGAGGTTTGAGACGGCCGAGCAAAACCAGGAAAATTCCGGTTACGATCAACATCGAACCTGCTAAAAGTGGCGATCGCATCAGCCATTCAAAGTTTTTCTTGATCGTCAAACCTACGATGACTGCCGGGATTGTACCGACGATTAGCATGCCAATCACACGACGATCGCTGAACAAAAGATCAAGGATACGTCGCCAATAGATCACCAGGATGGAACCAAGCGTGCCGGCATGAAGGATGATCTCTAGCGTTGGCGATTCACTCAATTTGCCCGTCAACGCTCCGAGTACCACCAAATGCCCCGATGAACTGATGGGCAGAAACTCGGCGATCCCTTGCACCACGGCGAGAAATAGAATCTGTAACACGGCTAGGTTAGTCCTTGGCGAAGATCGGGGCGAAACAGCGAGACGGACTCGGATTGAGCCATGCGGGTTTTAAAGGGCGGTCCGCAGTTGTGGAAGGGCAACGTCCAGTGTTAGAAAATCGGATTATAGTTGTCGCTGTGTCCACCGCGACTTAATTCAAAAACAGGAAAGTTTTGATGCACCACAGCGAAGACTCCGTTGCAAGTCAGACGGGAGCTGACCAAATCGCCTCTGGCCCGATCGATGGCAGCGGCCCAGTCGATGGTAGCAGCCCAGGCGATAGCACCGTCGGGCCACCGCAGGATCTCGCAACAAGTCCGACCGTTTTGGGCGACGTCGTGAACGTGGTCCGCGGCTTCTGTATGGGGGCGGCAGACACCGTGCCGGGAGTTAGCGGTGGCACGGTCGCATTGATCCTGGGTCATTACCAACGATTGGTCACCTGTATCTCTCGCATAGACTCACAATTTGTTTCGCTGGTAGTGCATTCCAAAATTCGTGAAGCAGGGCGCTACATTGACTTTCGTTTTTTGGCCGCGTTGGGTTTTGGCATCGCCACAGGAATTGTCTCGCTAGCCGGGCTGATGCATTGGTTGCTGGACCACAAACAACCCGAGACCTTCGCGGTTTTCTTTGGCTTGATCGTCGCCAGCGTTTGGATCGTTAAAAGCTATGTCAGTAAATGGCAGGTGCCCCAAGTGGTCGCGTGTGGGTTGGGCATCGCAGTGGCCGTCGCAATCACGTTGATGCCGATGGGCGAGGGAGACATGAGTCTTCCGTTTTTGTTTTTGAGCGCATCGGTGGCGATCTGCGCGATGATCTTGCCCGGGATCAGTGGCGCATTTGTATTGTTGTTGTTCGGAGTGTATCACCCGGTTACCGGACTGATTAAAGATGCAGCGCGAGGCAATGTGACGCTGGAATCGCTGGTCCAGATCGCGGTCTTCGCCAGCGGTTGTGCTTTTGGATTGCTGGCGTTCTCGCGATTGTTGCGTTGGATGCTAGAGCATCACCGTAGCACCACGATGGCGGGGCTAATCGGATTGATGATCGGCAGCGTCGGCAAACTATGGCCGCTACAACGACCGACACCCGAGACGGCTGATCTCGAAAGCAAGTTTCGTCAGATGGAATTTGTTTCCGCTAGCCAGTGGCCTGGCAGCATCACAGTCCTTGTCGGCCTAGCCGTTGCCGCAGCGGCGCTAGTGATTGTGATCGAAAGCATCGCGAACAAGATCGACCACAACGACCCCGCATAGCTGGAAACGCCCCCGCGTGACTCGTGACTGCACAGGTAGCGAGCTACGGCTTGTCCTATATTCTTCGCCCTATACTTTGACGGACGATGCACCCAAAAGTTAGGCCAGAGCAAACGGCCCTACTTACCGCGAAGACGGCACCGAAGAAAGCAGTGACATTGGCAGTCCAGTGCCGGACAAGGATTTTCCGAGCCACTGTGGAGACGCCGATTTTGATTCATAGCGATCGATCGCGCATTAAAAAACCCGCCTGTCGAGAGCAGAGTGCAACTCAACAGACGGGCATGTCTCGCAGTACCATCGAAGATGATCGCGAGTGGGGTGGCTGCGCCGAAGCATCAGCCCGCCGACTTTTACTACGGGTTACCACCCCGTTGGCAAGTACAGCAATAATCCACTTGATCACCTCCTTTCACAATCTTGTTTGACGATTTCAATCCGGGTGCCAACCAGAGAGGACTGAAGATCGTACGGAAAGTTTCGTTGCGACGCGTTATCGCAACACGGCAATCCCCATTATCACTACCAACGCAAGCGAAGGCAAGTAATTCGGAGGACATTTTTTCAGACGATCGATACCGCAAATTGGTTCACGGGATTCGTCAATTTTCAAAATTTTTTTCGACGCCGATGACAGTCCGCACTTTCGCTATGGAGCACTTTCGCTATGGATGTTTGAGGTTTGCAAAGACAGCGATCGCCTCGCTCGGACTGCAGCGAAGCAATAGCTCTAATAAATCCTCCGGCGCTTGCAACGATTTTGAATCGGGCACCGCAACCACAATATTGCGATAAATCACGTCGCTCCCCATCCGGTCGAAACCGACGCACCACCCTCCGCGTGGGCGATACCCAAGCCCGCCCGCCATCGCAATCTCAATTTCTTCAAGTGTTTGGGCGACACCTTGACGCAGCAACAGTGCCGCCTCGATCCACATCGCCAAACTCAGGCGGCTCTGCACCTCGTCGTCTGCGAAGTCTCTCGTATTGCGTGCATATTTATCCCGAATTTCAACCGCGGCGGGTGCCAGTGACTCGCTGCGACGCGCGTCGGCGTAATCGTAAAACCCACCGCCGCTGAATCGTCCGCCGCGGCCCTTTTTTATCATGGCCGGCAACATCGGCGAAGGATCAATACGTGTCGGAAACGATTGCCAATAGACACGCCCTGCATCGAACATCGTTCGCGAACCGATCAAATCGATCAATTCCAGCGGCGACATCGGCATTCCGTATCGCAACGCCGCTTGCTCGATCTGTTCCGCTGTCGCCCCTTGGCTGAGCAACAACATCGCTTCGTTTAGATAGGGCGAGAGCATGCGATTGACAATAAACCCCGGAGCGTCGGCCACTACCAGCGGCGAACGATCGAGCCGCTGAACATGCGCTGTGACCGCTGCCAAATTGTCTGACGCTGTGTCCGCCGTCGGAATCACCTCAATTGCGTCTCGAGACTCGACCGGCATGAAAAAATGCATCCCGATCAACCGAGATGGATCATCAAGCGACGTCGCGATATCGCCGATACGAAGCGTGGATGTATTGCTACAAAAAATCCATTGCTCGCCAAGCGATCGCTCGACATGCTGAAAAAACGTTTGCTTGACCTGCAACCGCTCGACGATGGATTCGATCAGGATCGGCGACTTGCCGGTCGAGACGTGATCGCGATGCGTCAAGTCGATCGTGGTCATGTCGGCCATATCCGAATGCGGCTCGGACACGGTCCAAACCGATAGATCTAAATCAAGTTCCTCGACGCATTTATCAACCGCTTCGCCATCCAGGTCGCCAATCGTGACCGAGACGTTGGCAGTCAAGTGAGCACGGACGATCGCGCGTCCCACCACCCCTAATCCAACGAGCAGTGTATCAGGCCGCGACATGATCAAGATCCAATGAGGGGGGCGAGCGTTTGAGCGATGCGGGCAGTCCATCGCCGTGTGCGTATTCTGCTGCAATTTCCCCCATTTTGGTAGATGCTGCATTCCTGGCTCAAAAGGTTGCCGCCTACGCAAATCGCAAAATTCCGTTTAGATTTACCCTTTCTATGGAAACAGCTAGCCACGACGATCCCTCCCGCGAAATTTGTGTTTGATGCGATTTACAAAAATGCATGGCGCTGGCAACGACTACGTTTACGTCGATTGCTTTGCCGAAAATCTTGATCACTGTGATATCACCGAGTTGGCAAAATCGATTTCACATCGCCATTTCGGCGTTGGCGGCGACGGATTGATCCTGATCCGTCCTAGCGATGTCGCGGACGCGCGAATGCAGATGCTGAATGCCGATGGCAGCGAAAGCGAGATGTGCGGCAACGGCATTCGCTGTGTCGCAAAATATGTCTATGACCATGGGATCGCTCAAAAAGAACAATTGAAAATCGAATCAGGTGGATGTGTACTCGATTTGTCGCTTGCGATCGGCAGCGACGGCAAAGTCGAAGCGGTGACGGTCGACATGGGCGAACCGATCTTGGAAGCCCCCAAGGTCCCTACGTCGATCATCGAGAGCGGCAAGGTGGTGGATTACGAAATCGAAATCGATGGCCACAAACTAGCAGTCACCTGTGTTTCGATGGGCAATCCCCACTGCGTCATCTTTGTTCCCGAAGCGACCGACGAATTGGTACTCGGACTCGGCCCCAAGATCGAAACGGATCCACGGTTCCCCAACCGTACCAACATCGAGTTTGTCGAAATCATCTCAAAAGACGAGGTGCGACAGCGGACATGGGAACGCGGCAGCGGCGAGACGTGGGCGTGCGGCACTGGTGCGTCCGCGGTCTGTGTCGCTGGCGTATTGACCGGAAAAACCAACCGCAAGATCCTGAATCACCTGCTCGGTGGTGACCTAACGCTGCAGTGGTCCGAAACGAACGGCCACGTGATGATGACCGGTGGCGCCGTCGAAGTCTTTTCCGGAGAATGGAACGCGTGAGTGATGCTGCACTAGCCGGCGAGTCGGTACACGCGATTTCGGTATCGGAGTTAAACGGTCATATCAAAGCGGTGATGGAAGGGACATTTCCAGCACTGTGGGTCGCCGGTGAAATTTCGGATTTGGTTCGTGCACGCAGCGGTCATATCTATTTCACGCTCAAAGACGACGACGCGCAAATCCGCGGAGTGCTTTGGCGAAATACCGCGATGCGAATTAAACATGATCTCGAAGATGGCCAGGCGGTGCTCTGTTTTGGCAACATTGATGTCTATGCGGCACGCGGCACTTACCAACTGGTTGTTCGCAAGGTCGAGCCGCAAGGCATGGGATCGCTGCAATTGGCGTTTCAGCAATTGCAGGTCAAACTCGAACGCGAAGGTTTGTTTGCCGCCGAGCGAAAACGGCCACTGCCGGCGCTGCCACGTCGAATTGGCATCGTAACGAGCCCTTCCGGAGCGGCGGTGCGAGATTTTCTGCAGGCGGCATCCAACCGTTACCACGGCGCCGACATTGTGGTAATTCCCGCG
>NZ_ANOG01000430.1 GCF_000346295.1 Rhodopirellula maiorica SM1
AAAGACGAGATGGAATCAAACCACGTCGTCCGCATCCCTGAACGATTAGACGATTCCCATGGTGGCGTGGCGGAGGTTTTCCTCGCTCCGACGGACCCTGCGGCATTGGCAACCATCAAATTCCCTCTTCGGTTCGGCTACTTGCGTGGCTTTCGGTAGCGTTGATCAACGACTTCGAATTTGTACGAATTTCCGTCGGCCGTGCTTTCAAAAATGGTTTTGGCAATTTCGGTCACCGATGGGTGCCCCTTCGCAGTAGCGTACTCAAGTTCGATATGAGCCAGTTGGTTTTCGAGGTTGGTCGGAATGAACTTCATCATTTGCCGATTGGCGAGCTGAACACCGGCTTTTTGCAGCAATTGCCGGTCGAACTGCATCAGCGGACTGGGCGAGGTCCACATGAAATACAGTCGTTTTTCACTCTTGGTATCGACGATTCGTCGTGATTTTGGGCTGCCGGCCAAATTGTTGGCCACGTCGACGCCCTGGATCGAGCCGCCAATGGCACCAAGTTCGATCTCGTAAAAATCGAGTTGGGCGGCATAATCCTTCAGCGCTTTGGCAGAGAAATTGAGCTGCCAACGCTCAAATCGCGGAATGATATCTTCCCCCTCGCCCTCAGGCCCCGGAGGACGACTATCCCCTTTGCCCGTGCCGGTGGTCGACGCGGTCGCATTGGTGTTCATCGTATCGAGCGTCGCCGCGACGTTGCTGACTGCATCGGTCACCGCTTCGATGGTGTCCTGCAGCGTCGGTTCCATCAATTCTTCGACTTCCTCGGCCCCCGGCGGCTCGAAATCTCGCTCGAAGCCTTCGGCATTTTCCCCGCGTCCCGCAGGATTTTCGATGATCGGTTTGATCGCTTGCGGTGGAAACGACATCCGGCTGGTCAACCAGACAATGAACAACATCAGCACGAAGGTGCCGATAAACAGGATCAATGCGGTGAATAGCGAGGTGACCAGATCAAATTTACTGGTACGAAGCTTCTCGCGTTCGAGACGACGCTCTTCACGCATTTCCTCTAACGAGGGCGATTGTGAATGATGATCAGCAACAGCGGACGACATCGTTTACCTACACGACAAAAGCAAAAACAAGAAACTCACGCCTGGCGAGCGACGAAAAGCGTATCTCCGACACGAGCCGTTTACAAATCGTAATCGATAAAGACGTATCCGGGATTGAATTTACGGTACCATTCACGCCACTGCATCTGAGCCTGCGTCACCTCCGACTTATTTGGCTTATCCGGCATCCCGAACCCCTCGAACCGGCGACTGATGAATCGCAACCCGTCGCGTGCGTATCGCGGAACCGACGGATCAGGATCGCTCAGCGCAAAGATCAGCGTCGGCACCACTCTCATTTCATCGCTCTGGCCAAGCAATCGAGCGGCGACTCGGCGGGCTTGCCATGACCGGCTGCCGCGAACGAGACGCTCGAGTCGATCGATTTGAGCGGCTCGCTTCTTTGGGTCGGGATCCAATTTCAGGTCCTCGGGGATCGATTTTCCTTCGAGTCCCCCGCCCTCGTCCTCACTGAGCATATCGAGCAAATCGTTGACTTCGTTTGCCGGTGCACTGCCTTTGATCTGCGTTCCTTCGACCTTGATCGCCGTGGTATCCTCGGGCAAACCCCAGCCCCCCTGAGTCGCCCCCGTACTCGCCTGTGCGATCGCCTTTTGCGTACTACGGCTCAGAAACAACAATGCCAACGATGTCGATATCGGTGCGGCCGAATACATGATCCCAGGCGGCCATCCTCCACGACTCTGTTCTTTCGACTTCAAAAACTCGACACCTTCGTTGTACCAAGCCGGGCTTGGATTTTTCTCTAACTTCAGCGCGATCTCGCGAAAACTTTCATAGCGTTCGATAGTGTAGATGTTGTAGTAAGGCCAATCCGCACCCTTCTTTTTGTTAGCCGCTAACCAACGCTCACATTCTTCGATCGAGGAAATGATCGGCTCGACAGGCAACTGGGGTCGCTTTGCACTGATGTTTTCGAAGCCTTCCTTAAAAAGACCAACGGCCTTCGGAAGCCCCGTGATTCCAGAACCATCCTCTTCGGGACCACCGCCCCAAAGCCGCAACGTGTCCGCTCCGATCAAAAGCGCACTACTACCCGCATAAGTCATCGCGACCTTGATATTCTGCTGCTTCACACGTTTGCCGCTCCCCGGATCGATCCCTTTGTAAGGCCATCCTCCGCTGGGGTCCTGCACTCGCATCAACCAATTAACCGTCGCAGCAACCCCCTCGTAATCCACGACCAAGCCGGCACGATCGAGTGTCCAAATAGCTAGCATTGCGTACTGCGTCTGAGAGACGTCGCCCTGCTGATCTCCCGGATAGCCGTAGCCGCCATTGCGAAACTGAACTCGACGAAAATACTTCTCAAGCTGCTCCAACTCTTTGCGGTATTTAATCCGATCGACCTCCGCTAATAGCAAAGTCGAAACGGCAGCGACATAAACCGACTTGCTTTCGTGTCCGCCGTTGTCTCGGCCCGATGCGGCTCTCACGAATGACAACGCTGAGCGAATCCCTTGGACGACGACCGGATTTTGAGGGTCGTGTCTCAACTTCATGTGGGCATACCCGGCCAAAGCATGCTCGCCATACCCCCCTGAATAAAAAACATTCAGCGGATACTTCGTCTGGGCCTTTAAGTTCGCCTCGAGATAACGTATTCCGCCGTCCACCATTTTCTGAACAACGGGGTCCTCCGACGTATACGCATTAGCATGCCGGCCATCGAGACAGGCCACGGACAAAAGCGAAACGAGAAAAAGCAGTAAAAAGCGGGGCTTTCTAGCCATACCAGAGAATTCTTGGAAAAGAGTTAACGTGACGCCGATCGCAAAACCGACGTCTTTAACGGCGAAAAGCAATTTTAGAATCAAAAAGCAGGTTTGCTTCAATTTAAAGATATTTCATCATACCCTTGCGTGACACCCAAGGTAGATATTAACCTCTTGGAAATTCGCTGTTTCAACTTTTCGAAACGCGAACGGTCAGATAGCTCAGTTGGTAGAGCACGGCCCTGAAAAGGCCGGTGTCGGCGGTTCGAGCCCGCCTCTGACCACTTCTTTTCTTCGCCCCCTCAGGCCCGATCCCCCCACGATCTTGTACCGTCTGGCGGCAATTGGCCCCCCCAAGCGTTCATTAAGAATGTTTGCCACGCGATCCAGTAGCGGCAATTAAAATCGGCCGTTACCGATGAACAATTTGCGACGAGGGGACATAACCAAGAGACCGGCCGACAAAGTGCCCCCTCACTCGCACACGAGCACAAACCAAGCCGCTGCCTGGCCTCGAAACCGCCTCACCCCTAGGGACGCAACCGCTCGAAATGAAAGTCTGGATCGACGGCAGCGCATTTGAAAACCCTCGCCAATTGGGCATCTGGCGGGTGTTTTATGAAATCATGTCGCGCACGAGCCGCGAGGTGGACTACACGCTTTGGCTGCGGTCCAAACCGATGCAACCGCTACCAGAGGGCGTTCGTGTCTACCGTGATCCAGGACGCTCCGAAATTCCTCGGCACCACCTTTTCGCTCGTCTGCAGCGGCGATTGGCCCTGCGACGCGATCCGGCAGAACTCGCTCGCGCCGACCTCTACCACCCCACCGGGCTAACTCTGCCCATCAACCGCGGGACGAAATGCATCGCCACCATCCATGACATGATCGCCGAATCGCATTTCCCGATCGGAATCCGAGAGCTACAAGAAGCCATTCCGATCAAGCAAACGACGCTGGAACGCGCCAAGCTACTAGTGTGTGTCTCGCAAACCACTGCCTCCGAATTATCGCGGTTTTACCCTGAGCTGAAACATAAGACGCGAGTGATTCACCATGGGGCAGAGCATCTACTGCCGACGGACTCCATACCACCGACATCTGCATCCACCGCAAAGAATGCCCTCTTCATCGGCCAGCGAACGGGCTACAAAAACTTTCCTTGCCTGCTCGACGCGATGCAGTCCGCTCATTGGCCTTCGGATGCGCAGCTGAACGTGGTTGGGCCAAGGTTTTCCAGCGCCGAAGAATTGCTAATCCGCAGCCTGAATCTAACCAACCGAATTCGCAACCTTGGCCATTTATCCACAGAGCAATTAAGAAACGAGTACCGCACGTCTCGCTGTCTCGTTTTCCCTAGCTTCCAAGAAGGCTTCGGCCTTCCGTGTCTCGAGTCTCAATCGCTAGGGTGTCCGCTTGTGTGTAGCGACATCGCTGTTTTTCATGAAGTCGCGGGCGAGGCGGCACTGTTTTTCGATCCTCGCCTGGGCGAGCAGCTTGCGGAGCAAGTAAAACGCGTCGGTGACCCCGCAGTACGAAAACAGCTAATCGAAAACGGGCGAGAAAACGTTCACCGATTCAGTTGGGACAAGACAGCAACGCAGATACTCGAGGTCTACCACCAAGCAACGTCTGCGACCTGACCCACTGAATTTCGCTGAACTATTATCCCCACCCCATTACCGTCAATGACGGCGTACCAATCCAGCTCCGACACAGCGTTAGCTATACGGCACAGCCGCAGCGAACTAGACTACGACGAACCCTTTTTGTTTAGTGGAACCGCCCCCACTGCTGCCCACAACCGAACATGCATGAGCCCCCTACTACTCACAGACTGATCACAACATGTCGGTGAATGCACCTTCCGAGCCCGACCGTATCCATTACCGAACATCGATCCTGCCGACATCGGGCTGGTCACTGCCAGATTTCCGTGAGCTGATTCGCTACCGAG
Organism: Rhodopirellula maiorica SM1; assembly: GCF_000346295.1. Taxonomy (GTDB): domain Bacteria; phylum Planctomycetota; class Planctomycetia; order Pirellulales; family Pirellulaceae; genus Novipirellula; species Novipirellula maiorica. The sequence continues at coordinate 4,764 of NZ_ANOG01000430.1, forward strand.
ACCTCCTAAAG
>NZ_ANOG01000431.1 GCF_000346295.1 Rhodopirellula maiorica SM1
TGGAAACCCGATCGTGGTTTCCAAAGCGGGCATCGTAGGCCGATCGATCGAATCGACTGGCAAAGCAGCCGAACACATTTCCAACAACTTTGTGCAACCGCTGTTCTACGCCGCACTCGCCTTCGCGGGAACGTTTGCCGCATTATGGATCATGCTCAAACTTTGGCACACGCACAAACGAGAAAAGCAGTTAACCGAACAAGCAGTTCTAAAAAACCTGCCCTCCGAAGATCAGGCTTGAGGTCAAGCGAAACATACGCTTGAGTAGCGAAAAAACACACGCAGAGATCGCTACGCAAACAGTTCGGAGATGACGGTGCCTTCGACATCGGTCAAACGAAAATCACGGCCTCCGTAACGGTAGGTCAATCGCTCGTGATTGATCCCCAACAGATGCAATAACGTGGCGTGGAAATCGTGGATGTGGACCTTCTGTTCCGCAGCATAAAAGCCGAACTCGTCGGATTGGCCGTAGCTAAACCCGCGTTTCACACCACCGCCCGCCATCCAGTAGGTAAACGCATGCGGATTGTGATCGCGACCGTCTTTGCCTTGTGCCGTCGGTGTCCTGCCAAATTCGGCGCCCCAAATCACCAACGTATCCTCAAGTAACCCGCGTCGCTTGAGATCGGCAAGCAGTGCGGCGATAGGCTGGTCCACTTCTGCCGCCAATTCAGTGTGCTTGTCTTTTAATTTGTTGTGCTGATCCCAGTAGTTATGCGTGACTTGGACAAACCGCACGCCCGACTCGGACAACCGGCGAGCCAATAGACATTGACGTCCAAAATTATCGGTCGGACCGCCATCAATACCGTACTCGGCAAACGTCGTCGCGGTTTCTCGGGAAAGATCCATCAGCGAGGGCGTTTCCATCTGCATCCGAAAAGCGAGCTCGAACGATTCTAGTCTCGCCGCCAATTGAGCATCTAATCCTGCAGAACCCGCGTTGGCAGCGTCCAACTTGTGTAGCAAATCGAGCTGCAGTTGCTGCAGCTTCGGAGTGGTTGCGGTGGCGCTGGCAAGATTTTCGATTCTTGCATTCTTCATCGGAGCACGCGTCGATCCGATCCGAGTGGCTTGATGAATTGGCGGCAAAAAGGCCGAGCCAAAATTCCGCACTCCGCCGTGTCCCAATGTGGGATTGATCGTGATAAAGCTTGGCAAGTTCTCATTTTCCGAGCCCAATCCATAGCTGATCCACGACCCCATACTAGGTCGAACAAAGGTGTCCGATCCGGTATGCACCTTTAGCATCGCCCCGCCATGGGCCTCGTTAGATCCATGCATCGATTTGATAAAAGCCAAATCGTCGACATGTTTTGCGACCTGCGGAAACAGATCACTAACCCACGCGCCGGATTGTCCATACTGTCGAAACTTCCAGGGACTTTTGAGCAAGTTGCCTGTCTTGGCGAACTGAATCCGCGGTTTATCAAACGGCAGCGGCTGACCATCGTGTTTGGCGAGTTGCGGTTTGTAATCGAACGTATCAACGTGCGAGGGACCGCCATGCATAAACAAGAAAATGACCCGCTTTGCACGCGGTGCAAAATGCGGCAACGTCGCATCTAAATCGTCTCCTGCATCGGCTGTCCTGATCGACGCCCCCGCCATCATGTTGGCCATGGCGATGCCGCCCAAACCGATTGATCCTTTGATCCAATCGCGACGATGCAACCAAGATCCACTTGGGCAACACGATTCACTGTTTTTTGATTCAATCGACATAACTAAATAAACTCCCGGCGATTAACGTGCGGCACAATCCCGACCAAGCTTGCCGAGGATTCGCCCCATCGGGAAGTCGCTCCGCAGCATCCGCAACAAACTCTTGACAAAGCGCAATGTCGGTCGCGGTGGGCGGACGGCCATACAGCTTCATCCACAGATGGGTAATCCGCACCTCATCGTCATCGTCGTGGTCCAACATCGATGCACTTAGCCGTTCGGCCTGTTGATGAACAAGTTGGCTGTTGAGCAAGAACAGGGCCTGATTAGGCACGGTCGTAACAGGCCGCTGCTCGATGTGGTTAGCGGTTTCGACATAGTCAAAGGTAGAGAACAGATCCAAAAGCGCCGCACGGTTGATCAGCAAATACACCGATTGTCGCGGGGCATCGGCAGCGACCGGACTGCCCCCAAACGTGCGATCCAACAAGTCACCAGCAATATAAATCGCGTCTCTCAGAGGCTCGATCTCCAATCGCCTGCGATTTTGGTGCGAAAGATACTCGTTTTCGGGATCATCTTCTTGATAGTCCGAAAGGTCGCTTCGCATTTGGTAGGTGCTACTGAGCATGATCATGCGATGCATTCGCTTGAGCGACCACCCTTCATCCACCAAACGTCGTGCTAACCAATCCAGCAAGTCTTGGTGCAGTGGAGCTTCGCTTTGCAAACCAAAATTTGAAGGGGACCGCATTAACGGTTGACCGAAATGCCACATCCACAAACGGTTGGCCATCACACGTCCGGTCAGCGGATGATCGGCCGAGGTCAGCCAGTGAGCCAAATTCAAACGACCACTTTCGTCGTCGGCAATCGTGTCGAATCCCGCGACGCTCTGCAGACGCTGAGGCACTCCGCGTGGTACCAGCGTATCGCCTTTGCTGAGATGGTTGCCACGAATATGCACCGCCAACGACGTTGGGGTTCCCTCTTCGACCGCCATCGCGATGTCGTACGCAGGCATCGCTTTTTCGATGTCAGCCAAAGCTTTCCTAGCGGCGGCGAGTTGCTTCTTTGTTGTTTCGGGATATTGATCTTCGGGTTTGTCCGGCAACGTTTCCGTTTTCAACTTCGCTAGGAGCGCGGCGTTGGCGCCGGCGACGATTTCTTCGACTGCTGCTCGACTGCGGTTGATCTTCTTTTGATGTTCGCTGCGCTGTTGGTCAATCTCGTTCGACGGCAGATCTCGCTCCATCCATTTGGAAACAAAGTTTTCATGCAGCATCGTGCGAGTGCTCGAGAAGATGCCCGCCAAAGCGTAATAATCTTCGGTCGAAATCGGATCAAATTTGTGATCGTGACATCGAGCACACGCAACCGTCATTCCTAACATCGTGCGAGTGACACAATCGATTTGTTCGTCGACAATATCGATCCGCATCTTCTCCTTGTCTTGTTCGGCCAGCATTTTAGGACCAATCACAAGCATTCCCGTTGCAATGATCCGCTGACGACGGAGTTCTTCATCGTTCGTGGGCAACAAGTCGCCGGCAAGCTGGTGAACGATAAATTCGTCGAGCGGCTGATCCTCGTTAAGCCGATCAAAGACCCAATCGCGATAACGCCAAGCGTGAGGCATCTTGTGGTTTTCATCCGCTCCGTTGGTGTCTGCATAGCGAACAAGGTCCAACCAGTGACGTCCCCATCGCTGCCCATAGTGTGGCGATGCGAGCAAACGGTCCACGACTCGCTCGAAACTTCGGGGCGAGTCATCGGCAACAAACGCATCAATCTCACTCTGGCTCGGTGGCAAGCCGATCAGATCGAAAGTCGCCCGACGAAGCAACGTATACTTGTCCGCTTTGGCAGCCGGACGCCATCCCTTCTGATTCAATTTCGACAACACAAAGGCGTCGATCGGACTGCGAATCCAAGCTTGATCGTCTTGAGTGATCCTCGCGCCCGGCACCTCTGGTGCAACGACGCTTTGGAATGCCCAATGATCGCGAGCAGCAATGGGGTCGATCCCATGACGCGGGGCGGCGGCGGACTGTGTGCGAGGATCGACCGCCCCCTTTTCAACCCAAGTGACAAAATCGTCAATGACTGACTGCGGCAATTTCTGCTTCGGCGGCATTTCAAAGTCGTCGTATTGGATCGCCGAAATCAACAGACTTTCGGAAACGTTCTTGGGGACGACGGCAGGACCACTGTCGCCCCCTGTCTGTGTCGCCTCACGACTGCCCAACAACAATCCGCCTTGAACAATCGTCGCGTCGGTTGAGTGGCACGAATAGCAATGTTCTACCAGCACCGGACGAATGCGGCTTTCGAAAAAATCGATCTCGGATTGCGGTACTGACTCGACCGGTTCCGCTGCGGCTACGAGTCGCGTTAGGACGACTAGCCAAGCGAACGTCAGCCAAATCAGCACCGCAGACGTGCGACCGATCGGCAACGGCTGAGACGCACCGTTAGAAATTGGCATGGCAATCGACTTGGTAGGAAAGGAAGGGTGGGAGAGGCGGGATACGCATTGTAAACACTCTGGCGAGGTGGATGCAAAACATTCACGCCCTGATTTACACGACGCTAAACCGTAGCCGTGTTCTGCATTGCGAAAACAGAAGCGCCGAAATAAAGATTAGCCTCGAAATAACCGTTTACGCGAACCGCTACACAGGCCGATTTCTGTCAAAAACGCCAGTAAATAATAACGAAATCAACACCACAACCTTGCCGCACCGCCGCGATCGACGACTTTCGGTTTTAAGGACTTGATAGGATCACTTCGCCGCATTCTACTTGTTGCATCGCGAAATATTCCCCTTTGCGAAAGGAGTAAAAATGGCTGAATTCGACAAGCAGTGCCCACGATGCAAATGCACCATGTTTCGCGTACCACGCCATTGGCTCGAACGATTCTTTTGTTCTGCTGTCTATCGCTGTAACCGATGCCGCAAGAGACGGCGACTTGCTGCGGTGATCCATACTCTGATCTAGCATCGATCATTACAATGGATGGGAATCTACGACTTGCCGCTTCGCCGCGAGCCATCCTTTCCACGATCGAGACTTTTCCTTGACCGATTCGAATCCAGACGCCGGATCCCATCCCACTGAGCCTGCCTCGGATCAAGACGGTGCGTCCTCGATACATTCTCCGTTCGCATCGCAACGCGAGCCCAACTTTCCGCTTCGGATAGCGATCGTCGCGATTACGGCAGCGGTCATTGTTTTCTTGCTGCAGCAGTTCGTTTCCGAACGCGATCATCAGAACGCGAACCTGTTCTCTTTCGGCGTCATTGGGATAGCGCTGCTGACCATTTTGCTTCAACTTTTTCGTCTCGCCCGAAATCATGGCTATCCGCTGCTCGTTCCCGTTATGACGATCGCGATGGCCGCCGTGTTTGGCAGCTTGTACCGCTTCGAAGGGTTTAGTGGCGAAATGGTGCCCGATTTCAAACTGCGATTTGGACGTGCCAATCAACCTGGGCGTGTTCCAATCGATGAGGCATCGGGAAACGCGATTGCGAAGCTCGAGCCGTCTGAGAGAACGATTGCCGCAGCAGACTCGACCGGTTTTCTAGGCAATCTGCGAAACGGCTATATTCCGAAGCGTAAATTCGAAATGCCTAGCAATACCTCGGAGGCCGAGGTACTGTGGCGGCAAGGAATCGGCGAAGGTTGGTCCGGGTTTGCAGTCACCCAAGATCGAGCCATCACCCTTGAACAACGAGACGCCACCGAATCGCTGACCTGTTACCGACTTGGCGACGGTGCTTTGCTGTGGGCAGTCAGCCATCAAGCGAGGCACGAACATCCACTGGGAGGCATCGGTCCAAGATCCACTCCCACGATCATGGGCGATCGAGTGTACGCCCTCGGAGCCACTGGCATGCTATTGTGTATCGAGATCGCATCGGGTGAACAGGTATGGAACGCCGACTTGCTGGAATTAGCCGGTTGGAACCAAGCGGAATCCGAGACAGCGATTCCTTGGGGACGCTCGGCGTCACCCTTGCTGGTCGACGGACTTTGTATCGTGCCACTCGGTGGACCGAGCGATCCTGCGATCTCAGCGTCCGATTTAGCCAAATCAGGGCGAGGACTAGTCGCATTTGATGCCGCAAACGGCGAGATTCGCTGGTCTGCCGGTGAGGACCAAATCAGTTACGCTTCGCCAATGCTGATGACGCTGGCAGGGCAACGCCAAGTGGTCATTGTCAACGAAAGCTCGATCAGCGGCCATCGCATCGACAGCGGAAAGGTCCTGTGGTCGTTCTCGTGGCCTGGACAAACCAATACGTCGGCGAATTGCTCGTCCGTTGTCTTGGCGGATGACGACCGATTCCTGGTCGGAAAGGGCTACGGTGGCGGCAGCGCTCTTGTCGAAGTCACAGCCGATGCCAATGGCAAACTCAACGCCGAAGCGGTTTGGCAATCTGGCCGCGTCTTGAAAACCAAATTCGCTAACACCGTGGTCGTCAACGACACCGCCTATGCACTCAGCAATGGATCGCTCGAAGCCGTGGCGATTGCCGAAGGAGAACAGCGGTGGCGACAACCTCGACGCGAACGATCGGGACAAGGCCAAATCCTCGTTGCGGAGGATTTGATTGTGGTCCAGGATGAAGCGGGCGACCTGCTGTTTGTGTCATTGGACGAAGAACAATATCAGCAAGAACTACGCATGCCCGCGTTGAATTCGAAAACATGGAACGTGCCGACCATCGCAGGCCGTCATCTGATCGTGCGAAATGATCGTGAGGCCATCTGCTTTCTATTACCCAGCCGAGATTAAAGGCTGCTTGCCCGCTGAATCAGCCGTCTGGATTGGCCAACATCTTCATCGGGAAAATGCCCGAAGAATGCCCATCTGAAAAGGCGATACTGTAGGCATATGTGCCTACCGGACGCATGGATTCGATTCGTAGCGGACGTGCCTCTTCGGCGCTCAGCACCGGCAAACTCAGTGATTTAGGCGACGCCTGCTTTTTCTCGGCCTGCTTCTCCTGTTCACCTCGTTTCTTTTCACGACAGGTCGCGCAGGGGCATGCGGCCCGCAGTTGAGCCACAGTCCAGCGAGTGCTCGTACCATCGTTCCATTGAATCTGGATTGCGGTTTCGCCTTCACGCGTGATCGAAACGGGCGTCAGGTCGGATTCGCTTGTCGCGGATTTATCTTCAGAGTTATTCATTGTGCTCACGGTTTAACCTTGGCGTGACCTTTGGTCAACGAGACGACGCGATTTGGCTTCAAACCGGGGCAGCGATCCCTCGGCGACCGGAGCCACTTCGACTCGCAATGCAAGTCGATCCCTCAGCAACTGTGCGACCTGTGCCGCTTGGTCCATCGCCCCTTCGAACTCGAGCCGAATTTGATCCATTTCGTTCACTTGCTCGACGATGATCCGGTATTCGGCCGCCCCGCTTACCTCGCGAACAATCGACTCAATGCTGCTAGGAAAGATATTCACGCCGCGAACGACGATCATATCATCGGCCCGGCCAATCACGCCTCCTTCGAGCCACAGGAACGTCGACGGCTGATCATGATTGCGAAAAGCTCGCACCATGTCGCCGGTTCGATAGCGAATCGCGGGGCCTCCGTAACGCCCCAGATTCGTCAGCACCAATTCACCAATTTCTCCGTCATCGACTTCGCGACCGCCAGGATCGTCGCCACTGAAATCAAGCACTTCGGCAATGAATTCCGATTCGATGACATGCAATCCACGTCCATCGGGACTGCCGAATCCCCAAGCCCCCAGTTCGCTGGCTCCGGCATGGTCAATTAGTTTGGCCCCCCACGATTGCTCAATGCGATTGCGTACCGCAGGCAATGACCCGCCGGGCTCTCCTGCCACAATGATCCGTGACACGCTTGTTTTCGTCAGATCCATCCCCAACGATTTTGCCGTCGATACTAAATGTAACGCGTAGGTTGGCGTGCAACACAAGACCGTGCAACTATGTTTTTGGATCATCATTAAACGCGATT
>NZ_ANOG01000432.1 GCF_000346295.1 Rhodopirellula maiorica SM1
TCAAACCTTGCAAGATCGTGTGCTGCGAGACCGTGTCGACGCGGTGATCGAGCCGATTCAAAAGAGCGACGACAGCCGTTCTCAGTTGATTCTCGTTCAAGTTGACCTGCATCGTGGGAACGAAACGCAAGCGAACGAGCGACTTCGTACGGCAGCAAAGGTAGCGTCTAAGCAATTGTCGCAAAAACAAGCTTCCATCGATGCAGCCGCCAAAGAAACAGACTCCGATGGTGATTTGAATGAGGAGGTCGCGTCTAAGGGGGGCGATCAAGGTTCCGCAGCGTATTGGGATTACGTCCTGTTGTTGCAAGCCGCGAACACCGTTGCCAACGAAGACGCGGAATTGGCGACCCAATGGTACGAACAGCTAATGGCCCTGAGGCTAACGGATGTACCAACATCAACACTCGAGTACGTGTTTCTCGCTGCCGGGCGATTGAGTTTGGTGCAGGGCGATTCCGAGCGGGCCATTGAGATTTGGCAATCGGGACTGGAGCAGGTTAACGCAAACAGTTTGGATTTGCTTGGATCGCTCGCTACCGTACTTAGTCAGGATGAAGATCACTCGATTCGTGCGACTTCAATTCTGGATGACTTTCGCAAAGCGATTTCGAGTGCTTCCACCATTCTGACCCGGGCAACCGTCGATCAAATGTCCCCCGCACAGCGGACAGAGGCCGGTCGACGAATCGCCGCCGCGGCATGGCGGTTGGAAGTCATGGAAGCGATGATGACCGCACGACGCGGGGACACGGTCGCCGCAATCGTGATGTATCGACATGCGTTGGATGCCTCAAGCGATGCCAGCGTCAGCGAGAAAGTCGCCGTGGCGACTCAGTTGGCTTCGCTCTATCAAGCTCAGGGTATCTGGGACCAAGCCGCATTGGTATTGCAAAAAGTAGTCGATCTCGACCCGGGCAACGCCCCTCTTCGTGCCCAAGCGGCCGAAGCTTGGACGCGTGCGGGAAATCGATTGCAAGCGGTTGAACAGTGGCGAATGGCGGGGCTGTCTGCTTCGCCCGCGATGCAGATCGCCAGCGTCGAAGGCCAATTCAACTACCAGTTGCGATTGCCGCCCGAGAAGCGTGATTTCAGCGGAGTGCGATCGATGGTCCAGCGAATTCGGGGCCAATTGCAAAAGCTCGATGTATCCAATGTTCACACCGAGCTTGATGATTTGACTCGCGAAGAACTCGCTCGCGCGATCCGACGGTTGGATGTACTGGATGCCTCGCTACCGATTGCCGGTGTCGCTGCGGAAGAGCATTTGCGATCGTCCGAGATGGCCGATGGCGTTGCGAAACTTGCTACCAAACATACCACCGATCCCACGATCCAAGCCTTTGCCGCCGAGCGTTTAGCGGAAGCGGGACGCGATGAAGAGGCCAACCAAGCGATAAAGCGATTGCAAGACGTCGTCGGTTTGGCTGCGACCCCGGTGGCGATTGTCAAGGCACGTATCGAAGCAAGCAGAGGCGATCCACTCGCCGCAAGCAAACGATTGTTGGATCAAATCGAGCTGATCACCCCGAAAGAGGATGAAACGACACCCAGTGACGATGCCGCCATTGACTCGCTTCACCTGTTGGCGGCCGAATTTGCCGCGCGAGCAAACGATCCTGAACTTGCCTACCAGTCCCTCTTCAAAATTCCCGAAGATCGTCGGTCACTTTCGACCACCTATGCCATGGCAGGCCTAGCAAAGGGATTGCCGGAAGACTGCAAGCTATTGACGACAGGAAACAATCGGCTCACCCCCGATGAACTGGCGACGTTCTGGGAAGAGCAACTTCGTAAACAAGAAGGAGTGACCGGATCGTATTGGCGATTTTTAAAGGTGACCCACCTGATCGATCAGTTACGAAGCGATCCCAATGAAATTGATCGCAACGATCGACGCTTGAAAGAGGCTCATAAGTTATTGAGGGAGATTTCTTCGTGGCGGCCGCGTTGGGGTGAGGCAATTTCACTAGAAGGTTGGCTGTTGGCGATCGAAGGCCGATCCGAACAAGCGGTGGAACGCCTACGTCGCGGGATCGCCGCAGGCGACCGGCGATTGCAAACACGGCAACTGCTGTTTGAGCAGTTAGTCCGCCTGAATCGAACGGCCGAAGCCGAAGAGGAACTACGCCTTACCTCGTTTGCGACCGAGGCCGAAATCGATAAATACGCCACCACCAAGATTCAGCTCGCTCAGCGTCAGGGAGATTACAACCGCAGTTTGGCGGTTGCCGAGTCCGCGGTTGCCGAGCGTCCCAACGATTACGTCAGCCATCTCGTGCTTTGCCTGACGGCGACGGTCGCGGCAGCGGAATTGAAAGACGAAACTCAGCGTGGGCAGTTGCTGGATCAAGCCACCGAGGCGATTGAAGCCGCGTCGCAGCTTGCCGAAACCGACGACGCAAGCATTTTTTCCACTCGCCTCCGTCTGTACCTGGCTCGTGGTGACAAACAATCCATACAAGATGAGATTGCTCGCATCGACGACTGCTCACTCGACGAGTTCTCGAAATTGATGCTGAAAGCACAATCCTTCGTCGCACTCGAGGATTTCGAAGCGGCACTTCCGCTGTTGAAAGCGGCCGATGACCTACGTCCTTCCACGCGAACTCAATTGGCCCTGGTGCAGTTGTACCGTAAGTTGAACCGCGAAGACGAGGCGATCGAGTCGCTGCGGATGGCACAAAGCCGCAGTCCGGAAAATGCCGAACTGCGAAACGAATTGGCTCGCGCGATCGCGGCGAGAGACGGGGCGGGTGTCGACTGGAGCGAACTGTCGGCGTTGCTTTCTTCGGCTGGGCATGTGACGAGCAGCAACCGTTTGCTTTATGCGGTATTGCTCGGCACGCAAGGCAACGAACAGCAACAGGCTAAGGCTTCTGAGATGCTGCGAGAACTCTTCAAGGAGCAAAACAGTCAAAGTGATGATGCGGCGAGATTCCTGGCGGTACTACTGGTTAAACGTGCTGAAGGCCTTCCCGAAGAACAAGTTGAACTTCGCGATCGTTGGTTCGTTGAAACGCGGTCGGTCTACGAATCACTTGTTCAAAAGAGTAACGCCAAAGTGACGGACCTGTACCGTTACGCAACTTTCCTACTCGACCATGGTCAAGCACGGGATTTACCAAAAGTTGAAAGGCTGCTGAAGGAATTGGAATCGATAAAAGAAGGCTCGCTAGCGGCCCTGGAAATTTCTGTCCGTTATGCCGGGAAAATGGGAGAGCAAGCCACAGCTCCCCAGCTGGTTGAGTTATGGGCCGATCGTGCCTTCGAGGATGACATGCTTGAGGACGTCAGTGTGTCGTCGATTGCGGGAGGGACTCTGCTCAAACTGGGATTCGCGAACGAAGGTTTGCAATGGTTAAAACGTGCCTATCACAGTAACGAAGAAACCTTGCTCAACTATGTTGTCGCACTCAATCAAGCCGATCAAGCCCAGAAAAGCATTGAGGTCTGTGCTGAACATTTCAAAAAACACTCCGATGTCCTATCAGCGACATTGTTTATGAAATCATTGCTAAATAAGGTCAACGCAACGGAGTCAGCACGTGATCAGCAAGTAATTGAGAAAGCGTTGTTAAAGTTTGGTGACAACCCTGCCCTACTCGAAAGTGTCGCTACTTTACGTATGCAGCAAGGTCGACTTGATGACGCAATTACCATGTACCGAAAAGTTCAACGCCTCGATCCTTTGCGGATCCTCGCTCTGAACAACTTGGCGATGGCACTGTCCGAAACACCAGGACGGGCTGCCGAAGGGCTCGGTCCAATCAATGACGCCATCAAACTTGCCGGAGATAATCCTGAACTACTTGATACAAAGGGAGTCGTGTTGCTGAAAGCAGGCAGATTTGACGAAGCTCGTGATATCTTTGAGCAAGCGATTGCAATCTCCGCTGAACCCCGCTTTCAATTTCATCTGATCCTCACGCTGCTAGCTCAGGATAAGCAAGCCGATGCCGAACGAGTTTGGAAAACGCTTGATCTCGAAAAACTTGACCCTGCTGGGCTGACAGCGAACGAACAGGAGAAATTGGCCGCGATGAAACAGGAGTTCGGTTCATGAAAAAACAAGCTTCCAACATCGATGCTGGATTGGCCGGCAAGAGCCCAAAAAAGAACGAGGGCTCAAATGTCGCTGCGGGACTGGCCAGTCGCCGTGTTCCGGTCGCCATCGTGGTTGCAATGACGCTGTTTTCCGGTGTGGTGCATGGCTATTTGGATGGTCGCTGGTCACGTCCAGTCGATTTACAAGCTCAAGGGGATCAGCTTGCCGAATTGCCCGAACAAGCGGGCGATTGGGTGTTGACCGATACGAAGCCTCTCGATGAGAGCGCTGCCAAAATGCTGCGTTGTTATGGATCGCAAGTGAGGCTGTATCGCAACGAAAAATATGATGCGATTGTCACCGTCGCAACACTGTTTGGGCCACGTGGCCCGATCGCAGTGCATACTCCCGAGGTTTGTTACAGTTCGGTAGGAACCAAACAAGTCGGACAGACACAAGTGGAAGAAATCTTGACTTCGCAGAGTGAACATCAATTTTGGTCAGCCCAGTTTGCACAACGTTCCGAGTCCGACGCGAGTCTTGATGTTTGGTATGGATGGAGTGACGGAGGTGCGTTTGTCGCCAGCAAGTATCCGCGGGTCTGGATGACCGACAATCTTTACAAAATTCAAGTCGCCGGTCCCGTCGGCAATGAATCGCAGCGTCCTTGTCGCGATTTTCTAGAAGCGTTTCTTCCCTCGGTTGAGCGAGTGATTCAGTAATGAGTTCGATACAAATGTTTCGACGTCGCAGCGTCGAGAAGTCTGTGCCGCCTGCGAACGATTCGTCGAGGAAACGACGTGATGACACGGATCACTCAATCAATGATAAATCGCTATCCGAACCGAATGAGAACCACGTGATTTTTCTGCGCCGCAAGTATGCATTTGATCGTTGTTTGGGAAGCGTGTTGTTGGTGTTAACAGCTCCCTTGATGCTTGTTCTGTTTGTATTAGTCAAATTGACCTCGCCCGGCCCCGGCTTCTATCGCCAAACCCGGGTTGGCCTGAATGGCAAAACGTTCGAGATCATCAAGCTTCGCTCGATGGTTAAGAATGCCGAGAAACCCGGGCAAGCCGTTTGGTGTGTCAAACACGACTCGCGTGTCACTTGGCTCGGAAAGATTCTTCGTAAATTGCATCTCGACGAATTGCCACAGTTGTGGAATGTTGCCGCAGGCGAAATGTCGCTGGTCGGTCCCCGCCCCGAACGTCCCGAAATATGTGAATCATTGGCCGAACAGATCGAGCTTTATTACGATCGAAACAAGGTCAAACCCGGTGTGACCGGGTTAGCACAAGTCAACCTGCCACCGGATGAAACGATCGATGATGTTCGCCGCAAACAGATTCTGGATCTGCGTTACATCGAAGAAGCCAATTGGTGGTTGGACATGCGAATGATTACCGCCACCGCAATGCGGATGGTGGGAGTCAAAGGCGAAGTGGTGATGAAGATGATGGGACTGTGTCGCCGCGACTTGTTGCGAGAGCGGCTTGATTCGACCGATTGCTTTGATGGCGTCTGTTTCGATGGCGGTGACGATTCACATTGGTCCGCGTCGAAAGCCGATCGAGAGCTGGTTTATGCCGCCACTAGCCGACGAATGTTACCCTCCCCCCGTCCCACCCCGCCGCCCTAAGTAATGTCGTTGATCGCTCCGCGATCACAACGTGTAGCGAGATTGACCGACGAAACTCTTGGCGAGTCTCGCTACATTGATGATTAAGGTTGGAAGAACGTAATGATCGCGGAGCGATCAACGACAAACGTGTAGTGGATCTTGCCAAAGATCCCAAACGACAACCCTCGGCCGATGACAGGCTGGAAGCCTATCCCACACAAAAGTCTTGGCGACTTTCGCTACATCTCTATCCCACATGCCCCTCCCTGATCACATTCCGAACGCTCTTACCGTGGACGTCGAAGACTATTTCCATGTCTCCGCGTTCAGCGATCGCGTTTGCCGTTCGACGTGGGACGATCACGAGTGCCGGGTCGAAGCCAATACCGATCGGCTGCTCTCGCTGTTCGACAAACATGAAGTCCGTGGCACCTTTTTTGTTCTTGGCTGGGTTGCCGAACGTTATCCAAACTTGATCAAGCGAATCGCAGCCGCCGGTCACGAAATTGCCTCCCACGGCTATTGGCACCAATTGGTCTATGATCTGACGCCCGAAGCATTCGCCAAAGACATCGACGACAGCCGCGATGCTATCGCCAATGCATGTGGTATCGAAGTCAACGCGTACCGAGCCCCTAGCTTTTCGATCACCGAACAATCACTCTGGGCGCTCGATGTGTTGGCCGAGCATGGCTTCACCGTTGACAGCAGTATTTTTCCGATCAGCGGTCACGATCGTTATGGCATGCCCGATGCCCAAAAAGAGATCCATGACTTGACGACCACGCACGGCACGATTTGCGAGTTCCCGCCGTCGGCTTGGACCAAAGGCCGGATGTCGATCCCGATCGGTGGCGGCTACTTTCGCTTATTCCCACTGTCATTGACGTTAAAAGCGATCAAGGCGGTGCGTCGTGAAGGCCGACCTGCGATGTTCTACATCCATCCCTGGGAAATCGACCCGGCTCAACCCCGTGTCAAACACGTACCGGTGAAAAGTAAGTTTCGGCACTACGTCAACGTCGGCAAAACCGAGCGACGACTCGGGCGGATGGTTCACAAAGCTGCGTTTGATCGCATGGACCACGTGATCCAATCCGTGCAATTAGATCGCCTCGCAACCAGCCCCTTGGGCACCGTTTCGTAGCGTCTCGTCAGCAATAGACTCAATGCGGAAATTGCCAGATTGAGTTGCACGCGACGTTAGACAACGTGACGCTTTACAGTGTTCATTGTCGTTGAAAACGTCTGAGAAGCGTCCAGCATTTATCCAACTACACCTTGACGACAAAGTTTTTCAGTCTCCTGCTGTCGCCC
>NZ_ANOG01000433.1 GCF_000346295.1 Rhodopirellula maiorica SM1
TCCAGCTTCGGATGCAACGTGATCCAAGTACGCAATCACGACTATTTCACGAACCTGAGGAACAGGAACGCGATGTGGTGCCGGTGCTAGCGGTTCTGATCGAATGCCACACATGCACGATGACAACGCAACTTGGTCTTGAACCAACTTCTCGTCGTCGGATTTCGGTGGCTCGGGCACGACATCGGAAATTTCACCGAACAAGTCGTCGTGCTTTGATTGTTCTCGTTTCTTGGTACAGCAACTGCCAGCGTCTTCTTCGTTACCTCTACAGCAACCGCATAGATCGCCGTCCGTTTTCACTTCACAGCATTTGCAAGCGTGGCAGACTGTTTTGGCCTCGCAGCACTGACCTTGAGCACATGTTCCCTGCGCAGCCACCAACGTCATCGGCTGAATTACCATTGCAGCGATCAGACAAAGATTAACGGCGGTGCGAATTAGGGGGGAGTTACTCACTGTGACCTTCCGAAAAGGATACCCATGCCCGGTATATGAACTGTATCGGAAATTTGGCCGAAGAGTTCAATAGGAATTAACCGGTTAGGCAAACTTTGACTGCTCAACTATAGCTCATTAGGACCTGAACGCCATGGATCGGCATTCTTTTAGACCCAGAACGACCCACGCCAAACGATTGCTGCTAGCAGCGTTGGTTGCAGCGTCGACGTCTGGTTGTGCCTCTCAGCGCGGTGTTCAGGTAGCAAAAGTCACCGCCCCGGTCACCGATTCAGCCCCGATGTCGGGCGCGAACAGCGACGTCGACTGGCAGCAAGTCTTTAGCGAGCCGGTAACTGCTTCCGTACAGCACGTCGGCTACAACGACGGAGTGGTGATCGCATCGCCCGCCGTCTTCGCTCAACCACCCCAGGAAGACAGCAAACGAAGTTTCGGAGACTTTCTGCAACTCGATCCGCCCAAGGAAGAAGATGGGGAGTTGGGAGTTGGGAGTGGGGAGAAAGAAGACGAGCAGGAGGAAGACACGGAGAAGGGGAGACAAGAAGACACGGAGGGTGATGAAAATGACGAGACAGATGACAATTCCGAGACTCCCGATCTCCTATACTCCGTGTCTCCCCCTCTCCCAGACTCCCCTTCTCCCAGCTCCCCAACTGGTCAGCCTGTCGAGTATTTCGTAGGCACTGCCCTCGCACGTCATCCCAGAATTCTCGCCGCCAGGCAACGTGTCGCTGCAGCGACCAATGTCATCCCGCAAGCCAAAGCACTTCCCGACCCAACGTTCAACAACACTTTCTGGCCGTTCCATGACAACGCGTTGCAAACCGCGGGCGGTCGTGTTGGAAATCAGATGTCGGTCAACCAGAACGTCCCGTTTCCCGACAAGCTAAAAACGAAAGCCATCATCGCGAGTCGCGAAGTCCAGATCGCTCAAGCCGAAGTCGACGCGATCGCTCGCGAAGTCACCGAGTCCGTACGACTGGCGTACTACGAAGTCTGGTTTGCCACGCGCGCGATCGCGATCATAGAGGAAACCAAAGACCTCGTCGCCGACCTGACCGACGTTGCCGAAGCCCAATACCGCAGCGGTGGTTCGCAACAAGACGTGTTGCGTGCTCAGCTTGAAACCGATCGCCTCGACGAACAACTCATCACGCTTCGCAGACAAAAGCAAGTCGCCCAGGCCGACCTCGCAACGCTACTGCAACAACCTGTTGACTTACTTCCCGAAGCAACGGATGAACTCGGTATCACTGACACGCCCCAGCAAATCGAATCGCTGATTGCGTTGGCCGAACAATGCAACCCGAAACTGCGTGGCCTCGCGTGGGAAATCCAGCGCGACCGCGACAAAGAACGCCTGGCGTGTTTGCAGCAGTACCCCGACTTCAGCGTCGGCCTCAACTGGGGACTGATCAGCGACGGTCACGACGTCATCAGCCCCGTCGCCAACGGCAACGACAACCTAAGCATCAGCTTTGGAACGACGTTGCCGATTTGGCGAGAGAAGATCAACGCCGGCATCCGCGAAGCCGCTCATCGACGCAGCAGCACCACCCGCCGCCTCGAAGCCGAACGCGACGAGCTTTACGGCAAGATCCGTCGCCTGACCGTACAAGCCGACGCATTGGCGGGGCAACGCGACATCTACGAGGGCCGCATCATCCCCCGCACCGAAGACACGCTCAAACTCTCAATCGCCGACTACCGAGGCAAACGGACGGACTTTTTCACGCTGATCGAAACCTACCGCGAACTGTTAATGTTCGAGACCCAACTCGCCCGCATCGACGCTACGCTAGCCGGCACGATCGCTCAATTGGATCGCACGGTAGGTTGCCCATAATCAACAGAAACACCGTGATTCGTGGGCTCAAAAATAATTTTGGAATTTTTCGCGAGAATTCTGCGAAGCGAACTCTCTTAAGGTAATTGGAACCCTTACTAGAGGAAAATAACATGAAGAATGAATTGATATGGTTGAGATTTCGAGGTGGAGATGCGGAGAGTATCAAGCAAGCAATCGAAGATCGTGGCGAGTTCACAGCGGTCGTCTCTGTAGCAGACGTTGCACCGCAGACGAATCAAATCTGCTTGGTGTCGCTACAGGACGACGAAAGCAGACTAGGCGATGATACCCCCGATCTAAGCATCGACTTCGTTGGCGTGTCACAGTTGGGCAAGTGGATCGCAACAGGAAAGAAGCAACTGAAAGTCAGTGGCGTTGTGGAAACCGGTCGGATTGACGTTGAGGATGTTCTTGAACGATTGGACGGACGATTTCGCAACAGGGTCGACACGAACTTCGGTGAGGCGACTCGATTGCCGGAAAAGACGTCGGAAGCCTTGCTTGGGGCACTACAGGGCGTGTCACAGAGCTTGCGAGCGGGAATGCCCGGCATTCAATCGCTGATGGCTGAACTCGCCTCCATTCGCAGCCAAGCCGAAGGCGGCATTGCCGACATCGAGCGTGACGCAGTGGTAACGTCGCTTGAGATTTTCGGCGGTTTGCGTCTGCGG
Source organism: Rhodopirellula maiorica SM1 (assembly GCF_000346295.1). Lineage (GTDB taxonomy): Bacteria > Planctomycetota > Planctomycetia > Pirellulales > Pirellulaceae > Novipirellula > Novipirellula maiorica. The sequence goes on from NZ_ANOG01000433.1 coordinate 2,980, forward strand.
AAAGAGATTCTGCGTGGCACCACGCCGGCACAACAAGCGGCAACCAGCTTTCTGAACCGATTGTCACACTACAACGTCCGTGAAGATTCGCAGATCAATTTGGATGCAATGTCGTTTCCAGGTTTTAACTTCATTAAACCCTACATCACGAGTCGTGTTGATGTGTCCAACGATACCGGTGAGACGCTCTCGATCATCAACTGCAATCGTCAACCGCTCGAACACACGCTCGGCGTGGACTTGATCTATTTCAGTCATGTCCATGAGTCGTTCGTAATGGTTCAGTACAAAAGGCTATCCGCTAGCGGAAACGGAAAGCCGACCTACTACCCCAACAGCGACAAGAATTATGCAGGAGAAGTGGAGCGGATGAATGCGGCAGCAGCGATGCTGCGGGATTTGGAGGACACGGAACCATCGGTCGCCAGCTACCGCTTGGGCAAAGAGACGCTGTTCTTGAAATTCTGTGAGGCCAAACAAAAGAGTTCTTTGGACAACAGCATGGCCTCCGGTTTCTACATTCCACTCGGTTTGTGGAATGCGTTTGCTGCATCTCCTGCATCGAAAGGCCCAAAAGGCGGCCTGCGAATTGATTGGGAAAGTAAACCTCGGTCGTTGAACAACACTGAATTTTGCAACATGGTCCGGTCTGGATGGTTCGGATCTTCCTCGGCTCAAACAGACTGTCTAAAAGAGATCGTTCGACAAACCATTGAAGCGGACCGAATGCTCGTTTTAGCCGCAACCTCACGGAGCCAGGATCGCCCCGATCAACTGCGTGATCCTTTCGGTCGCTACACGGAAGAGGACGATCCGCTAGGGTGGCGATAACGGTTTCAGGGCTGCAGTTCATAGGTCGGCTTTACATCTGGAGCCGACCACGAACTGTACCGGGAGTGTTCAGGCATTGTGAAGTCGGTGGGTAAGGTCGTAATAGTTCCAAACTGAAACTGTACGGTCTTCCCATCTGTGCTGCAGGTGTATTTCTGCTCGACACGATGCTGACGACCACGGGAATCACGACAGCGAATAAGCGCGGTGCCCTTAGTCATCCGCTCTGGTTTTTCACTGTTATTCAAGGCATCCGGGATGGCGAAGAAGCCCGTTTGCTGCTCAGGAAGCAGGTGCATTGGCGACGTCGGAAAGAGCTTCTTGTCATCCCCTTCGTAGCTGACCTCAACATGCAACGCTGGACCGGCTCCGTAGTTTGTAAGAGTTGGAATGGGCGTTTGGTCAACCACGACGCCGTCTTTTCGGACCAAATCAAATCGGCGATCATTCACATCCGTAGCCTCAACAGGGAATACGAACGTGACACGATCGAACGCAACGAAAGGCTGCATCCGCATATCGCGTTCTGCATCGAATTGCTGTTGCTGTTGCCGCATTTGATCGACCGCCAAAGCGAGTTGCTCTGTAGCGTGATTCGCTCCAAGCACCAGTGCGACGACGGCAACGAGAGAGGCGACTACCGCTGCAATCGCCGAAATTGCTGACCAATTCATCTGTTGGCTCTTCCTATTGTCTGTCATTTTTCTCCTTCGTGTATTCTTACCAGCAGTCTCTTGGCACGAGATCAAGTGCAGCAGGGCACGCCAATCATTGAGGCGTGTCAATTAACCTCCGAAGTTCCCGCCGCGCCCGATTAAGCCTCGAACCAACCGTACCTTCGGGGATGTCTAGCGTCTGGGCGATTTCTTGGTACGACAAGCCGCTCTCTTCTTTGAGCGTGAAGATCGCCCGCAATTCCGGATCGAGTTGATCGAGTGCCTGGCGAACCATTGCGACTCGTTCGTCTTGCTCGACGTGGTCAGTTTGCCGAACAGTCGGCTCGACCACCAGTTCTTTGGTCCGCCGATGTTTCTCGCGGCGCAAATGCTGCAAAGCTTCGTTGGTGGCAAGTCGATAAAGCCACGTCTCAAACTTCGACTCGCCACTGAATTGATCGAGCTTCGTGAACGCTCGAACAAAAGTTTGCTGCGTTAAGTCGTCGGCGTCCTGTTGACCGACCATCCGCACCATCAAGCGAAAGACGCGATCAGCGGTGGCCTCATAAATCTGGCGGAGCGCAGCGTGATCGCCGCCCGCACCGGCCTTGACCGTTGCGTCGTCGATTGGCTCTTTGTCATTGCTCTCACTGCGATGCTCCATTTGTCAGATTGTACCGATACCCAATGGGGGTACTAGCGGCCTTTGCGCCATGGCAATTACCGACATATGCGGTCGCGTATCACACAGACCATCGCGCCTTCGCGTAACGATTTGGGATTTCTCCTGGCATTCGGATACCGCGGCACCGTATTTGCGAATTCGTTTGGACCCCCCAATCACAAACAGAACAAGGAAAACGACATGTCCAACTACCGACTCTTTGGAGCAATGATCGCAACTTCGACCGCCGTCATGCTGTTGTTGATGTATTTGAACACCTACGCGATCGACCACGTCTACTGGAGCGAGACCCGCTTCTACATGGCACTCGTCATGGGGGCAACGATGGCGATGATTATGTTGTTGTTCATGCTCGGCATGTATAAGAGTACGAAGACCAACGTGGCCATTTTCGCTACCAGCTTCGCCGTCTTCGCTGGGTCGCTGTACCTCGTACGCAGCCAGGAAACCGTCGAAGATGTCTCGTGGATGAAAGCCATGATCCGACACCACTCGATCGCGATCCTGACCAGCGAACGAGCCAAAATTACCGACCCTCGAGTCCGCGAACTGGCCGACCAAATCATCGAAACACAAAAGAAGGAGATCGCTGAGATGAAGGAGCTGATTGCGGATTTGGAGGGTAAGATTGCGGATTTGGAGGGTAATGCGCTCAGCGGACTCGCATCTAGAGACTGAAGATTGCGAGACACACCGGTTTTTGAATTAGAGCAGCCAACGCTGGAAAATTTTGCCTAATTTTCGACGCCGACTTCGTTTTGGTCGATGTCAACCGCCCACGCATCACGACCGGCTTCGTAGGCTTCCCAGGCGACGTAGGGGACGATCAGCAGTGCCGCGACCGGATCGGCCCACCACCATCCTTGCCATTGAACCAGACCAATGCCGATCAAGACGACGATGGTTTGATACTCGCAGATCATGGTGTCGATAGCATCGTATTTCAACGATGGTGAATCCGTTTTCTTGCCATAGTGGTACTTGCCCCAGGCGAGGATCGGATTGATGACCAGCGAGACCAACAAAATGCCAATGCCCCACCATGACATTGATGCGGTTTCTTGGCTGATGAATTTGCTGATCGCTTCGTAGCAAATAAACAGGACGGCAATCGTGAACGCTGCGGACAAAACGCTCAAGGCGATTTTCTTTCGCTTTCGCACTTCACGGTCGCTGATGCCTTTCTCTTCACCGTGAAGTCGCCAAATCATGAACGCCGCCGAATTGCTTTCGACGATGCTATCGACGCCCCAACTAACCAACGCGGAACTGCCTGTGGCAAAACCGGCTGTGAGCGACACGACGACTTCGGTGATGTTGTAGATCAGGCTCGTGATTTCGATGTAACGGCCGCGACGAATACCTTGGACATGCTTCGTATCGTCGGGTTGATCGTCATTTTTGTTATGTCTTGGCCGGTCGTTTTCCACGTAGAGTTCTCCACTTAAAATTTCGGTTTATAAGCAAGTAAACGCAGGGCGTTGACGACGACAACGAGCGTGCTGCCTTCGTGCAATGCAACTGCGGGGCCGATGTTAAGGCCGAAGATCGTGGCGGGGACGAGGAACGCGACCATGCCAAGACTCATCCAGAGGTTTTGACGGATGATTGACTTCGTCGATCGGCTAAGCCCGATGGCCAGGGGCAGGTGGTCGAGGTTGTCGGCCATCAAGGCAACGTCTGCGGTTTCGAGGGCGACGTCGCTACCGGCGGCTCCCATTGCGATACCGACGGAGGCGGATGCCATGGCCGGGGCGTCGTTGACTCCGTCGCCGACCATCGCGACCCCGCCTTCGCTTTGCAGTTTTTTGATCTCGTTGACCTTGTCGTCGGGCATCAAGTCGCCGCGAGCTTCGTCGAGACCGACTGCCTTGGCGACCGCGCTAGCGACCTTTTGGTTGTCGCCCGAGATCATAATCATCCGCTCGATGCCCAGTTCTCGAAGCCGCGAGATCGTTCGCTTGGAAGCCTCACGGGGGGTGTCCATCAAACCGATCACGCCGAGGTAACGATCACCGCGCCGGACGATCATGGTTGTGCGTCCGTTCTCTTCGAGCGATTCGACTATCTCGCGAACGCTATCTGGCAGCGGTGGCCCGTCGACTTCGGAGAACAAATCGTCTTTGCCGATGTAAACGATGTCTCCTTCGACCGTCGCCTGAATTCCTCGCCCAGTAATGCTCTGCAAATCAGTCGCATCGGGAATCGCTCCCCCACTCCCAGACTCCCCTACTCTCAATCGTTCCTTTCCGTCACGGACGACCGCTTTAGCAAGCGGATGCTTGCTGAGGTCTTC
>NZ_ANOG01000434.1 GCF_000346295.1 Rhodopirellula maiorica SM1
AGCCGGGATTGCTCGAAAGAATTGGAAAGCCGTTCGGCTTAGCGGTAATGGACGCGTCGCCGCTGTCGCAAGCCGTTCGCTTTCGCGGGCTCAGTCGTTTATTGACGAGTGCTCGGCCGAAACGCCGCAAATTGAACCTGTCACCGCGATGGGATCTTACGATGAACTGATCCAAAGCGATCAAATTGATGCCGTCTATATCCCGCTGCCGACCGGGATTCGCAAGGATTGGGTCATCGCAGCCGCCGAGGCGGGCAAGCATGTGTTGTGCGAAAAGCCCGTCGGCGTCAACACGCAGCAAGTTCGCCAGATGATCGATGCCTGTCGTGCGTCCAACGTCCAATTCATGGACGGAGTCATGTTCGATCACAGCAGGCGAATCGAAGACGTCGCGGCGACGCTGCATGACGAGAAATTGCTTGGCAAGCTCCGCCGCATCAATACCCACTTTTCATTCTGCAGCGACGAATCGTTCGAGGCGTCAAATATTCGTGCCAATTACGAACTCGAGCCGCATGGGTGTCTCGGCGATCTCGGTTGGTATTGCATCCGCTTCATTTTGTGGGCGTCCAATAGGCAGATGCCCACGCGTTTGTCAGCCCGCACGATCACGTCGATCGGAAACTCGCACGGCGAGCATCAAGTGCCCGGCGAGTTTTCTGCCGAACTGGAATTTCCCGAAGGGCTTTCAGCGGCGTATTACTGTTCGTTTTTGACCAGTAACCAACAAACCGCAATTGTCTCGGGAGAAAAGGGGCATTTGACGATCGACGATTTTGTCTTGCCGTTCTATGACTCGCGAACTCACTGGGCGACCCACGATCACCAGCTCGAAATCGACAATTGCCGCTGGAATTTCAAGCGGCAAACGTCGCCACGGTCCAACGACGAATACGCCTCAGGTGAACCCGTGGCTCCCGAAGTCGAGATGGTTCGCCGTTTCGCCAGCTATGTGAACGAGAACTCGATCCAGTCGCAGTATCCTGAATTGACGCTGAAAACCCAGCTGATTCTCGATGCATGTCGCCGCAGTGCCATCGCTGGCGGCGATTGGGTCAACGTCGAAGCGGTCGATAGCTGATCTGATCTGATGTCAGCGTGATCTCCTGAAGCGAAACGCGTCGTAGCGAAACTCGCCAAGAGTTTCGTTCCGCCGCATCGTCCCCCCGTAGCGAAACTCGCCAAGAGTTTCGGGGCTTCGGTAGATGACTCTCGAAAGTCTTGATGACTTTCGCGACGTTTCTCTTTGCTGGCTCCCGCTGAGCAGCTTTTTGCCCCGAAAAACACTCTTTTAAGAAATTCAAAATTTCTTTTCCGAGGCGTGACCAGACGTGTCATCAGGGTCGCGAAGAATGGTTTTAGTTGAGTGATTGATCACTCAGTGCTTACCTGATTCGCTTCTTTCGCACAGGAATCTGTCCGATGACCCAACTGATGCTTTTCGATAGCCCTGTCGCCACCAGCCCCATCGCTAGCCGTTCGGCAGTCGCGGTGGCTTCGCCCGCCGTCGTGGCTCCTAAAGCGGTCCAGTCGTCAGCGGTTCGAAAATTCGAGCGTCCCAGAACCAATGTCGCCAGAACCAATGTTGCCGGAACCAAGGTTGCTGGAACGAATATCAACGAGCCCAAGGCGGGGCTGAATCACATGGGCGACTTGGCTCGTCTGGTCCTGATGCGATACGACCTTGTCGCCGCTCGCCGCGCCGCCCGCGCCGCTCGCGTTGCCCGCTAGCCTCGGTTCTGTCGCCACCCCACCGGGGCCTAGCGGCTTGTTGATTTAGTGAGCCGCTCGCGCGTCAGCGGCCGGGCATAACGCACTTCCCGGTGCCTTACGGCCCACGGCTCACATTACTTCTTCGCGTCGGCACGATCCGGGGCCAGAGCGTCGGCCCGCTCTGGCTTCGGAGCCGACGGTGAGTTTTTGGGGGTGGCGGGAGTGGCCGAAACCGCTTTCGCGGTCGACTTGGCATTCGCCTTCTTGCCCTTTTTCGGTCGCAACATTCCGTACGTCAGCATCGCGCCAAACACAAAACCGATACCCACCGCCGTCAAAATCAACAGCAAGAGGGAAACTTCGCCATGGAAGAACAACAAGTTCACTTCTTCGTTTCGATTGTTTTGAAACGCGATCACCAACGCGATCACGATTCCCAGCAACAACAAAATCCAGCGTATTTTCTGCATCATCAGACACTCTCTCGTCGATCTTTCTTAAAAGACGCTTTCCAGTAATCCCTGCCAATGCTAGCATTTAAGATGCGTCGGTCGTTTCGCGGGGCGGCAAGGGGCAGGTGTGCGAAGCTTTTCCGCCACCCAAGCCTAGGCTTCTCGGCGGGGAAAATCCAGCAAGCTTTCCCAGACCGAGAGACTCTCAATCCCCCCGCCACTTGCGGGCGACCGGGGGTGTCGTTTTGTTGTTTCTTTCTCCAATGGTCCAAAGGACACTCCTCGTGCCCCAACAAACCTTTGAATTCATGGAGACGGCTGCTGCTTCGGAGGGAGGCAACGCAGTTCTGACTTCGTCAAAACGCCGTTCGGGCAACCCAGCGAAGCTTTCTGGCAACACCACGAAGCGACCTGCAGCGACGATCGGAACATCATCGCTGCTTTTTCCGCTGGAGCCTTACGTTCGCTCGGCCAGCAAACGCCCCAACCCGCTCTCGTTACACAATCACCTCGCCGTCGGTCAGTGCGTCCCCGCCCCGGTTCCCACCGAACCGCCGCCGCAAACGCCTGCTTTGCAAAATGATCGCCAAGCGGTTTTGGAAAAGTTGCGTCTGCAAGCGAACTGTTTGGACGTTTCGCCCGCCAGCGAATCGAATCCTGCTCCGGTACTCTCAGGACACCGGCAAACCTTCTCGACGGGCTCGTCCGCGCT
>NZ_ANOG01000435.1 GCF_000346295.1 Rhodopirellula maiorica SM1
CAGACTCCAACCGTTTTCGACGAACGTGGCGGTCATCCAATCGAGCAATCGCGGATGCGTGGGCGGTTTGCCAAGCTTGCCAAAGTCGCTGGTGTTTTCTGCCAACCCGCGGCCAAAGTGACTTTGCCAGATTCGGTTCGTGATTACACGCGTGGACAAAGGGTTTGCCGGGTCGGTCAACCACATTGCCAGCGTCGTTCGTCGTCCGGTGGTGGGGGCAGTGGTCGCAACGGCGTCACGGGAGATCTCAGCAGCGGATTCTTGCAAAATCGTAGGAAAGCCTGGTTCGATTGCTTCGTCGGGTCGTTTGGGAAGCACCGTTGGCGGAGCGATCGCCCCTTGGTCGGTTGCCCCCATGGCGGTCGGCAACGGCTTGGGTTTCAACTTGTCGTGGGTTTTAAGTTGCCGGCGAAGTTCCACCAAACGGTCTTTGTCGGCCGCTTTGATGGCGTTGTTCAAACGGTCGTACTCGGCTTGAATTTGACGCTGTACCAAATAGACGATCGGCTCGTCTGCGGGCGTTCGTTCCGTTGGCGGTTTACGGGCAATCGCCTGAATGTCCTCGGGGAAACGGTCGATGGCTAGATTCTTGACTTTGTCGCGATAGGGTTGTTCGATTTCATCGATTTGGTCGCGAATCGATTGAGTTGCGGTTTCCCAGGTTTTCAGT
>NZ_ANOG01000436.1 GCF_000346295.1 Rhodopirellula maiorica SM1
AGTTGCCGATGTCCGTACGCTTTTTGGAAGACCACCTTGCCCTTGTGACCGATCGTAACGACGGCACCGGGAAGTTTGCCTTGATCGATCGCTTGATTGACGAGAGTGTCAATGGATTCGAAGGCATCCGGTTTCAGTGCGACAGGATGCGATGCCTCTGGTTCGGATGCGAGTAATGGCAAGCCGAGCAAGCTGAGGGCCAAGAACACGGTTCGGTAAGCGAGTGATTGCATCGTGAAACCAGCAGGGGAGGCTGTGTCGGTGGGACGATGCCGCCGTGCGCGGCATCGCGGTTTAGCAGGTGGGGCGGCGGTGGGGGCTATAGCGTCGTACTGCTCTTTAGGACCGGAACCAGCAACGCCATGACGACGGCAAGCACCAATACGGCCATGACCAGCAACATCAGCGGTTCGAGCAAGCGGACGAACAGATCAAGTCGGCGAAACGTGCGTTTTTCGAGCGAATCGGCGATTTCGGGCAAAACGCGGTCCAGCGAATTACTTTCCTCGCCGACGCTGATCATCTCGGTCACGCTAACGGGCATGTAGCCGGATGCCCGTAGCGGCGACGCCAAACTTTCGCCACTGCGAATGTTCTCGGTCGCGTTGGCAATCGATTTGCTGAGCAAGCGGTTGCCGGTCGCACTGCGGCTGATTTCAAGTGACCTTAGAATTGGAACACCGTTGCCCAATAGCGTTCCGAGCACGCGGCAGAAACGAGCCACCGCGAGATTCATTAAGATGTCGCCGAGCACAGGGATCTTCAACTTAATCCGGTCCGCCCACTCTTGTCCTGATTCGCTGTCGAGTTTGATTTTGAGCAGGACTAATAGAACCACCATCACGACCAGGAATAGCCAGCCCCACTCTTGCAAAAATTGGCTGAAACTCAACAACGCTTCGGTGGCCCACGGCATTTCGCCTTTGCGACGCAGCCGATCAAACAGCATGTCAAATTTTGGGACGAAGAAAACCAACAAAGCGACGATCACGACGCTACCGACGGAAAACAGGAAGACGGGATAGGCCATTGCGCTGACCGTACGGCCTTTGAGGTCTTCCTGTAATTCGGTAAATGTACCGACGCGATCGAGTGCATCTTCGAGAAAACCACCCTCGGCTCCGGCGCGAACCATGTTGGTTCCCATGTCGCTGAAGACGCCTGGATAGCGAGACATCGTTTGCCCCAACGTCTCGCCTTCTTCGACACGTTCACGAACGTCGAGCAAGACCTCTTTCAATACAGGGTTTGAGGTTTGCGAGCCGAGCACGTTCAGCGATCGGATCATCGGCACGCCACTGCGGAGCAGCGAGGCAAGTTGGCTGTAGAAGACCGCCATCGTTTGTCCGTTCACCTTTTGGCGGCGGTTGAACAAACTGCCCAGTGACGGTGATTTGCTACTGGCGACATCGCTGACTTTGACAGGAAACAAAGACCGTTCGGACAGGATCGAAGTGACTTCGCGTTCCGTGCCCGCTTCGATGGTTCCGTTGACCTGTTTGCCGGTGGTGTCGCGGGCGGTGTAAGCAAAGGTTGGCATTGGGGCGGGGCGATTTAAGAGTTTTTAAGGGGGCGAGTTGAAAATTCGATGTTGACGAAGGTGAACTAGCGGGGATTTTATTTCCTGTTGATTCCTACGCGATCGCTTCGCCCTTGGTGACGCGAAGCACTTCATCGATACTGGTTTGACCCGCAATGACTTTGTCCCAGGCATCCATTCGCAGCGTTCGCATGCCGTTTTTGACCGCTTCTTTGCGAATGTCCCAGCTGCTGGCGCGGTCTAGCGCGAGTTGGCGGATGGTATCGGACGTCACCAGCAATTCGTAGATCCCCATTCGTCCGGAATAGCCCACGTGACGGCATTCGCGGCAACCGACGCTGCGATACAGCACGGCATCGCCAGCACGATCCCAGGGGAAATCGCTTGGTACTTCGGATTTGGCATCGGTCATCGGTTGTTTGCAATGTTTGCACAATCGACGCACCAGTCTTTGAGCCATCACGGCTTCGACGGTCCCGGCGACCAAGAACGGTTCGACGCCCATGTCGCCCATACGCGTGAACGCTCCGGCGGCATCGTTTGTATGTAGCGTGCTGAACACCAAGTGACCCGTCAGCGATGCTTGGATCGCATTTTCGGCGGTTTCGAGGTCACGAATTTCCCCCACCAGCACGACATCGGGGTCATGGCGCAGGATGCTGCGAAGCGACGCGGCAAAGGTCAATCCGATTTTTGGGTGAACTTGAATTTGGTTGATACCATCCAATTGGTATTCGACTGGGTCTTCGGTCGTGATGATCTTGGTTTCAGGACTGCGGATTTGCAGCAAACTGCTGTACAGCGTCGTCGTTTTACCGGAACCCGTGGGGCCGGTGACCAGCACGATGCCGTGTGGATACTCGATGATCTTGCTGAATGTTTCGTAGATTTGCGGGTTCATCCCCAAGCCTTCGAGGTTGAACACCATCGACGACTTGTCCAACACACGCATGACCAAACCTTCGCCATGGATCATCGGAATCACACTGAGCCGGATATCGACTTCGCGGCCGTGGACTCGCAATTTGATCCGGCCGTCTTGCGGCAAACGTTTCTCGGCAATGTTCATCCGCGCCATGATCTTTAGGCGGCTAATGATTGCGGCTTGGAATCGATTGATCTCCGGTGGAGCGGGTTGAGGATGCAGGATGCCATCGATGCGATAGCGAATTTGGATCCCATCGGATTGGCTTTCGATGTGAATATCGCTCGCGCGTGTTTCGATCGCTTCGAGCAGAATTTCGTTAACCAAGCGAACCACCGACGCTTCTTGCGCCATTTCGCTCAATTCGCTGCCGTCGGCTTCAAACGCATCGAGCAGTTCGACGTCGTCCTCTTCGACTGCCGCCATCAGGCCTTCGACTGTCTCGCTGCCGACGCCGAGGTGCTGTTTGACTAGGCGTGCGATTTCGGCACGTTCGGCGACAACCGGAATGATATTCTTGCCGGTCGCCGCACTCGCTTCGTCAAGCGGGTACAGGTCCAGCGGATCGGATGTTGCCACCACGATCGAACCGTCTTCGAATCCAATCGGGAACAGCGATTGGCGGTAGATCAGCTTTTGCGGGAAACCTTCGAGCGCTTTGAGGTCGACGTCGATTTCACGGAGGTCGACGTAATCGAGTCCAACTTCTTCGGCCAACGCACCTAGCGCATCACGCTCGGCGATGTATCCCAACTCGATCGCTGCTTGAACGACGCTTGGTGAGTCGCTTTGCCGGCTTTGTTCGAGTTGTTCGGGGGTGAGTAATCCGCGTCGTTTCAGGATTTCACCAGCATGCATGATCATCTTTTCGATCTTTCTAGCAATGTATGGGGTCAAGCGGCGTGAGGGGATGCCGCGATGCAGTCATCGCTTATTGGGGGGCGATTGGCGATTCTGTCAAGTGTAACGCAATTCGCAGAGGAAATCATTTCACAATCTGCGAACACGTGCATGAGATTCCGCAGGGGGGCGATTAGCGACCGCGACCACCACCGCCGCCACCTCCAGCGCCGCGACCGCCGCCGCCACCGCCACGACCGCCACCAAAACCTCCGGTACGACCGCCTCCGTTGTCGCCACCACCCCCGCCGCCTCGCAATGCACGAAACATTTCGATTCTGCGCTGGATGTCATCCGAGCTTTGCGTGCTCGAATTGCCATTATTGGACGATGTCGACGATGTACTGCTGGATTTTGAATCGGTGGACGAGCTTGCTGTTTTGACACTGGCTCCGAGGATCGACTCGAGCGCTTGTTTAACGATATCGGCTTTGATGTCACCTTTGAGTGTCACCACTTCGACACGTTCTTCGGTCTGCATGCCGCCCTCGTCCAAGGCGAGTACCAATTCACGCACCTGGTTAAAATCTTGAGGCGTTGCGGTGACGATCAGTGAATTGCTGCGTTCGTCGACAGCAACGGTGATTTTTGCAGGTTCGCTTTGGGTTGACGTGCCACCGCCGCCACCGCCACGTCCACCGCGTCCTCCGCCACGAAGTGCCGCGATGATGTCTTGTGGATTGGATTGTCCGCCCCCGCCGCCACGGCCCGATTCGTTCGCCGACGCCATCTTTTCGGCAAACACGCTCTTGACGACTTCGGCGACATTTTTAGCGTCTTGGTAGATGATCGGAATCAAGGCGGGCTTGGCGACGATTTCGATTTCCTCGGGACTCTCTTGGATATCAATCTTTCGCAGAATGATTTCGATGGTCTCGAGGTCGATGGCGTTGGCTTGAACAATCAATGCGTTCAAGCGAGCATCCGGCACGATGCTGACCGATCCGGTGCTGGTCAAAATTGATTTTGCGGACGATTCTTCACCGCCGCCTCCACCACCGCCCATGCCAAGCAGTCCCATCATTCCGCCCCCCAAGCCGCCAAGGCCTCCTAGAGGATCTGACATCGAGGACATGCCGCTATCGATGCCGCCCAAGATGGTGGCGATCAATTCAGCGGCGGTCTCCGCTTTGGCGTACTTGAGCCAGAAAATGGTTGGCAACTCGGATTGGGCACTGGTCGACGGAAGGAACGATTGCATCAGAGCTTCGAATGCATCAAGGGCTTCGGTGTCCTCAGAGGCAACGATCATTCCCGCAGGCGAGAACTGGATCACGATGTCCGCACCTTGGTATTGAAAGCGAACTTCGGGCGACGAAGCGCCCGCAGACGATGGGCGATTGTCCATCGAAACAGAGTTAGACGTGGAAGTCGCGTTGGATGTTGAGACCGGGCTTTGCGAGGCAGTGTCCTCGTCGTCGGCAACCGGAGCGTTTACAAGCCGGTGATCCGATCCGTAGCGTGATTGGACTCCGGTGCGACTGTCGATTGGCAAACGGGGAACACGGTCGTCCGACGGCGCGGAATCAAAAGTGGGTTGGCTGCTATCGTCCGTTTCTTTTGGATGCACCCGTCGTTCGGGCATCTGGTTGCCCGAGGCGGAGGACGATCCCGAAGTACGGATGGTACGAATGTCGTTTTTACGTCCCAGCGTCGACCAAATGCTTTCGACTTGGCGAAGCGCGTCTTCGGCTGCTTGGCCGGTGTACGGCAAGACACGTACCTTTTCACTCATCGATCCGAGCACGTCTTCGCCTTCGAGTTCGCCGATCAAACGTTCGATCATGGCGATTTCATCACTAGTTCCGCGAATCCATAAACGTCCCGTTTCGGGGTCGCCATCGACGATCGGTCCGCTGCCGCCTTCGGCAGTGACACCGAAAAATTTGTTGATCGTCAGCAGCGCTTGGGCGGGATCGAGACGACGAAGGTTGATGACTTTAAAGTCTTGGCCGTTGCCTTCGAGTTTGGCGATCGTGGCCGCCACCATCGCTTGCGTTTCGGGGCGGGCGAACGAAACGATTGCGTTCGTTTTTGGGTCGATTGCAATGCGAGCGTCCGGAGTACCCGCTAACAGGGTTTGTAACACATCAAAGACTGTTGCCGAATCGGCTGTTTTGACCGGATGCGTTTCGAACACCGGCAACGCCACCTCGGCTTGACCATTCGGATCGGCGATGGCGAGAGGTTTGTCGGCCTTTTCGATGATGCTTTCTAGCAGCGCGACTTTGCCGGGCAATCCAGTCGCATAGATTCGTTCGCCATACAATCCCAATGAAATACGGATTTCATCGTTGGCGTTTTGGCCGGGATCGAGTCCGATCAAGGGGCGAGCGATCTCGAGCATCTCTTCGCTGCCACGATGTTCGAGCACAATTTCGACGATGTTTGAATCCGCCTCGCGAGCGTTTTCGAGCAATTGGCGAATGGCAAGCAATTTGCCAACGGTCTCGGTGACTTTGACTTGACGAGCGCTGTCCAACACAATCGTGCGTCCCCATGGACCCACCAGTTGTGCGATCTCTTGTCGCGCCGCATCGGGCGTCAAACTGCCCAAGGGAAAGACGCAGCTAACGATATCGCTGCGGCTGCGATCATCCAATTCATCCAGCGTGATTAATTCGGCGACTTCGCTGATCAAGTTTGCGGCATTTTCAACTTCCAAATCAATCAGCAACAACATGCGTCCGCGACGGACCAACGCGTAACCGCGATCAAGCAGCAAGCGATTTAGAATGTCTAGACTCTCGGCGGCATTGTACGATCGACTCGGGTCGACGTAGTTGACCGAACCGGTTGGAAAACGATCAATTTGTAGCGATAAGTCGGCTTGTTCGGAAAACCATTCCAGCACGTCTTTCCAGCTTGCGCCCGAGAAATTGAACACAAATTTTTCCGAGGACATCCCTGCATCGCTTGCATCGGTGTCGGCGGGCTCCGGCGAGCTGGATCGGCTGTTAGGAACCGCGGCGATTGCCGTCGGGGCAGTCGCGGTGTCATCGGGGGCGGCGACCTCATCTGCGGTGACCGCGTCCTCAGTTGCGGTGACTGCGGGCGTGGTGTCGTCGGATACCGCGGCTTCGTCGGAGGCCTGCGGCGATGGCGAATCAGCTGTCACTTCGCCAACGCTAGCAGTGTCAGGTTGCGATTGCACCTGTGCCGTTTGCGAATCGACGTTGGAATCAACTGGATTGTTCTGCTGAGCCGAAACCCGGGGCGTGACCGAGACAGCAAACGCGACGGTGATGAAAAAGAGCGAGTATTTCATGCTCGAAAAAACGATTCCGTGGAAGAGGAAGCCACTATTTTGCAAAGCGGGCGATTTTGGCTGTGGGCGGCGCTCTACCGATTTGCCACCCGATTATCTTAATCACGATTCGCTAAATTCCTTGTGTGAAGCCTTGGTGAACGGCCCAGAATAGAGGTTTTGAGGAGGGCGCACCGGTTATGCAGGCAACAACTTCGAACTCAGCTGATGCTTTTAACCCCTCCGCGAAACAGAAGTTTCTAGCGGAAACGATGAATTTACGGACTTCCGGCAGCCCTGCACCCGCTGTGGCAAGCCGTGGGCCGTAACGAACCGGGGCATGCGTGGGGGTATGCCACTGGTTGCCGGAACAGGAATTTCACTGCGGAAACGAAAAAAGCCAACCTCTCGCGGGGAGAGGCTGGCTTTTTGATGGCTTTTAAATTCGCAAGTGAGCGAACGGGGGGCTGCCGAGGCCTAGTTGTCGATACAGGTTTCCAAAAAACGAGCCAAGCGATGGAAATCGCTATTTGCTCGATAAAACGTACTTTGGTGACCAGCGTTTCTGGATCGACCAGTTTGCTGAACGGCACGAAGTGCAAATCG
>NZ_ANOG01000437.1 GCF_000346295.1 Rhodopirellula maiorica SM1
TTTCTGTTGTGACTAAAGACATGAAGTATGTGTACTGGGGTTACGCCGGAGACGGGTTCTCGCCAACGGAGGAACTGTACCACACTCGAAAAGACCCGCTCGAATTGGTCAACTTGGCCAAGAACCCCGAGTACAGCGAGGCACTCAAATCAATGCAGGCCGGGTATGACCAGGCCGTGGAAGCGTGGAAGCAAGACGCGGTGCCCTACCACCGCTATCAAGATTACGGCGTGATCTTTGACCGACATACGCCATGGGAAGAAAAGGCCAAAAGAATGCGTCGGGGCAAGGGGAGAGAGTAAGCGTCCGGCAAATAATCGACGTGTCTTCGGGCCAAAGGCCCAACAGTTTGCCTAGCCCAGGCCAACGGCCTGGGAATCCTCCAGGAAATTTAGGTAGGGCCAACGGCCCGGCCGTTTGTACGCCTCAATCCCACACATATCGTTCGTCGATTTCGATATCATGCCGTATACAAATGGTCCGAAACTCATCCTGGAACGACAACTTGTCGTGATGTTGGTGTTGGTTGCGTATGTATTCGTCAACCTCACCACGCTTGGAATGGCTGACTGAAAAAACACCATAGCCGGATTGCCAAGAAAATAGTGAAGTCCCCCCCACGGTGGTTTTCGCCCATTTGGATGTTTCGGTTTTGATGTTCTCGACAAGTTTCGCGATACTGATTGTTCTGGAAAGCCCAATTAGAAGATGAACATGGTCGATGTGTCCTCCCACGGAAGCATTCACGCATTTTGATTCTTTGACGTGGTGGGATAGCATGCGAAACATTTCTTCGCGGAACGGTTCGTCCTTTAGAAACGGGCGACGTTCTTTGGTCGAGAAAACAAGGTGAATCCAAACTTGGGAAAGTGATTGCGGCATTGGGCAAACCCTGGATTAGCGATGCAAACGGCCGGGCCTTTGGCCCTATGGAAGTAAATTACGACCATTCCCAGGCCGCTGGCCTGGGCTAGGCAAACGGATGGCCCTTTGGGCCGAAGACGCGGTTGCGGGAGTAGTCGATTTTATCGAAAAATGTCGCTCCGCGACAATCCATTCGTCGACTCACACGACCCGGTGCCTTACGGCCCACGGCTCAAAAAATTCCCGCCTTCTTACCGCTCGTTGAAAATCAAGCGGGTTTGCTCGGCGGGGACCCAGCACTCGCGTCCGTCGGCCAGTTCGATGTTTAACCAATCTTCTCGTTGCGTTTTCACATCGAACTCGACGCCATCATGCAGCGGCTTGAAAAACGCAGCGTCATAGGAATACGCCGGGCCTTTGCGGCCAAACGTTTCGCCGACGATCACCACGCCTTCGCGGCCTGATTGGACACGTGCGTAGACCGCGTCGGCTGCCATGACGGTTACGGTCAATGCCGACAACATCATCACCTCCATCGTTACGCGTGTGCGGTAGCGAAGATGCACCAGTAACAGGCTCAGAAACAATGTCCAGCTAAGGACTA
The DNA here is from genome assembly GCF_000346295.1 of Rhodopirellula maiorica SM1. GTDB lineage: Bacteria > Planctomycetota > Planctomycetia > Pirellulales > Pirellulaceae > Novipirellula > Novipirellula maiorica. The sequence continues at coordinate 1,469 of NZ_ANOG01000437.1, forward strand.
TCGCTGCACAAATCCAACGCAGCGGCCAACGCAAGAAACGGTCTGCGCGGACGTCTTCGATGGCATCGACCGTTAGAGCTCTTGTGGCTTTCAAGTTTTCGCGGACCTTGTCGTCAAACGGTCGGTAGACCTGTGCTTGACGATAACACGCGATTGCTCGGCCTAGCTCGCCCGCTTTGAACCATGCGTTACCGGCGTTGTACCAGGCGTGTCCCCGTTGCTCGGGGACGCCGGCGGCGCTCTCGAACTTCAGCGCCGCTTGCTTGAACAGCGATTCTGTTTCTGGCAATCCAGGCCCTGAGTGGATGGCTTGCTCGAAAAGCACCTCCGCTTCGCTCCACTCGGATGCGACAGCGGTCACCGGAATCACGCAAAAGACAATCACTGCGAAAACAGAAAGCCGGCGGAGTTTTGCAAACAAACGAGTTGCCACTCCGTTGAGTTCAGGGATCGAGGCGGTTGATTTTTGCGTCGAAAAATCGGACTTGTCCGCGATGGCATGGGTTTCCGCGATCAAGTCGATGTCGGTTTGTGAAAGCTCGATCGCGGGCAAGCGATTCCGGGTGTCTTGGATCGTCCAAGCGTTCGGTGGCAGCGAGAATCCCGTAGCCAAAAATCGCAGAAAGGCTTCCCACTTTTGCAGGCTGCCCTCAGGTTGCCGAAGCAATTCTTGATAGGCGGCTACCTGACTCCGGTAAACCGGATGGATTGCACGACGCCGTCGCTCGCGGACCCATGGCACAAGAAAGGCAAACAAGAGGGTGATACCGGTCATCCATAGCCAAAAATAGTCTGCCAAAATCCCAATTGTCTGATTCAAAAATGGACTCATGATGCCTGGTTGTGCGTTGTGCCAAACCCCTTCGGGTTGGTCGGTCAGTGTTCGCTCAGCGACGAGCGTTCGTACTTCGAAATAGTCACGGCCATCGTCCGGAAGCACTTTTAAAGGAACCGCTGCGGTCTGGATGAAATGATATTCGCCCGCGTCTGCGTCAAAGACTTGAATTCGCAACGATGGAAATGCCGTGATGTTCGTTGTCAATGGACGCACGCGGATTCGGAAACTGGTTCCATCGGGATGCCAAGTCCGACCCATTTCGCTAGCGACATGAAACCGTCCCCGCAGACTCCGCTGCAGCGACAACGGCGGAAGCTCGAGCATGCCGTGCAGCGCGTCGCTATGCACACGCACGTCGACTTGTAGAACTTGGCCCACCGTGATCTCATCGGTTGCCGCTGTGACATCGATCTTACATGGAGTGAACAACCCGCTAAACCATTCCGAACGATTTTCTGCTGGCAATGGAAGCACACTGACCGGCGTTTCCTCGGACTCGGCGTACACACGCTCGTAAGATGTCAACGCCGAAAATGGCTCGAACAATCCATTGTTGTAGTAGGCGGCATAAGGAGCGAACGGACCTTCGGATCCTTTCAATAGGGCACACTCCAGACGCGTGGGACCGATTTTGACCGTGTTGGGTTCATGGAAACGAATGAATAATGGGAACTGGACGGTACCAAACGAGTTCGGTTTGTCCTCCGGTGGGACGCGTGGAACAATGATTCGCCGGCCGCCAAACGGCATTCCCATCTGCTGTTCTTCGGGAGCTGTGCAGCGAGGAATCACGATCTCGGCGTCGTTGTTTCGAAAGATTTCTGGGTAACATTTCAGTGAGCGAAATCGGTTGGTCGCTTCCTGGCTCGACCAAGTGACGTCCACTTGCAACGGTTCCCCCACATAAACCGTTGTTTTCTGTGGTCGAAATTCAAACGTCATGTCTGAACTCGGCTGAGGAACGCTGACCAGGAACTGCGTGGGCGGAGTACGGTAAAGATGGGTTGCCGAACGAAATTCGAGCGATGGAAATAACGACAGCCCCGGATGTTGCGGGACGAATCGAACAACCGCTTGTGGTTGGCGAAGATTTGAGATCGACGATGCATTCAGCTCCAACCCGACAAATGAAACATCCTTGTCATCGGGCGGCAATAATTCCGGTTGCTCCACGGCTTCGGGGAATTGGATCACCGCCGTTGCAACCACGTCGGTAAACCAGGACTGCTCTTTTAGCTTGATCGGAACTTCGACGATTTCGCGTTCGGTCTCGGTTTCCGGTTTCTGACCATCGAGATCTTCATCGCTTGACTGCGCGCAAACACCGTTCGCAGCGGCGAGAGCCAAAGCGATGCCTAACATCCCCAACGTTCCGAAATGCCATCGATGGCTCACCAATCTTTCTCCACTTTGCCTTGGTTGCTCTTGGCTCGCTGTTGTTGGCGAAATTGCAAACTGCCTTGCTCTTGCATCAAAATGTCGTCGACCGAATAGTTGGGAACCGGCAGCGGTTGCATTTCTCCGCCACTGGCGAAATCGCCTTCGCCCTGCATCGACGACATCATCGCTTCGTCGGACTCGCTTGATTCCATCATGTCTTCGTAAGACTCTTCGTCATCCCAGTCGCCTTCGTCCGAATCTTCGGAGCTGTCGTTGGCTAATAGATCCAGAATCTCTTGGATCTTGCGAATGGCGATCTGTTGTTGGTCGCGAGCACCGGGCCAACCGCTCCACTGCTGTAGTTTTTCAGCCGCCATCTCTTGTGCCGTGATCGCTTGTTTCATCAGGTGCACTGGTTCCTCCAGCACGCTCAGCGACTGTGTATCCTCGGGCGTGACAGATTGTGTCATTGTTTGGTCGAGTGTCTGCATGGCGGCTTCGATCGCGACTCCTTCCTGATGCAATTGGCGTTGCTGTTGCGAGAATTTTTTGGCATCCGCAGTTGCGGTTTCCGGCTCCACTTGCGGGCTCGCTTGATTGCGACGTCTTGGGTTTTGGCTGTTCGGTCGATCGGGAACGTCCTGGCGAAGTTTGGCTTGTTTTTGTTGCAATTCGCGAAGCAGATCAATCAGATTTTGCAGCTGTTGTTGTAGTTCCTGCTGTCGCTGATCCTCTTGTTCGATTCGCTGATGCAATTCGGTGATCCAGTTTGCGGTCGGATCCAGCCGCATCCTTGCCCGTGCGAGGTCGGGCGACATCCGACATGCATCCAAAAAACACATTTGGGCCTGCTCTGCCCCCGACAACGCGGCCCTCGGCTCTGCATCCGCGTCCGCTGCGGCTAGATCTAGGTAGCACAGCCCTTGGTTGAAACGCAGCACGGCCGTTTGCGGCGCGGAAATCTCTCCGGCCACCATGCCCGATTCAATCGCATCATAGATTTCCAATGCATCGGCTGTGCGTCCTGCGGTTTGTAGTTCTACGGCTTCGGCAAACTGCGCCGCGATACCGGTTTCCTCGGCCAATACCGGAGACGTCGGTGCAATGCCGCCGGCGGCAATGAAGAACAATGTGGCATTCGCCTGCGCCGTCAATCGTGTTCGTTTGCGACCATGCAACCGACGCTTCCACTGGGCCATTAGCAGCATCGCTAGTGCAAGTCCCATCAATGGAAAGCCGAGCTCGCGGTAGGTGACGTAGGTGTCGGTTCCACCGACATCGGAAATTGGTTTCTCGCTGGCGTATTGCCAATACAGACCGGCCAAATCAAATGCCGAGGTTCCTGCGGAGACGTAGGTGGCGCCGCTCGCCAAACGAGCAAGCTCTCGCAGTCCGCTCTCATTCAATCGCGTCGTGACAAATTGTCCGTCGTGTTTCAAGTATTCGGTCACTCCCTCATCGTCGGTGATGGGAATTCGTGAACCCGCCGTTGTGTCGCCGATACCGACCAATAGCAACCCCGTGGCGTGATCGTTCAGCAGTTTGGCAATCCGCTGACTGTGCGAACCGTGTTCTTCGCCATCGGTCAGGACGATCAAGTCTTGCATCCCCTTCCGCTGCTCGGTAAAGATGCTGTCGGCACACTTTTCGGTGGCTGATAACAATGTGGTGCCGCCGAAATCGACGGTCCGCGGTGTAGCTTGGTCCAACACGTAACGCACAAAATCATAATCGAACGTCAGCGGGCAAAGGATGTTGGCACTGCCTGCGTACACGACCAAGGCCACTCGTTCGGAATGCAAGTGGTCCAGCGCGTCACGAATCGCGTCCTTGGCAGCATCCAATCGCGATGGGTACGCGTCCTCGGCCAGCATGCTCTGCGAGACATCGAGCACAAACACCACGTCACGACCACTCTTGGACACCGAATGTCGTTGCGGCGACATCCCCGGACGTGCCAGCGCTAGGATCAGCAACAAAGTCGCCGCCAAGCAAAGTCGGTCACGCCAAATCGATCTCTGGCTGAGATCGCCACCCATCGCTTCGATAACGCTTTTTCGGCGGTGACGCGCACGGCGAAGTAACCAAGCAATCGGTAACAACAACGCCAACAGCAAAAGCATGCTCGGGTTTTGAAAGGTAAAGAAGGTCATGGCACCGTCCGTAACCACGTGGTTTCAAGCACAAGAGCAGTGATCAACATCAATAGCGACGCGGCCAAGGGTAACCAGAACCGCTCGGCAATTCGCGTGTATTGGCGTGTCACGATGCGGGACCGCTCCATTTGATCCACCTCGGAATACACCGCTAACAACGACTCGAAGTCATGGGCGGTGCGGAAGATGCCACCCGTTTCGCGGCTAATATGTTCCAGCACGCGTTCGGCTTCGGATAGCGGTGGATCTGCAAGCGGTGCGGACGACGACGGTGCTGCATGGTCCCCCAAACTAATGCAATAAACGCGGCAACCCCACTCTTTGGCCAACCCCGCGGCTTCGACCGGCAGATGTTGCCCCGAATTGTTTTCTCCGTCAGTGAGCAGAATGATCACGCGACTCGAGATTTCACTTTCGAACGATCGTCGCTCGCGAACCTCGGGATCATCCAGTTGTCGCAGTCGTGCCGCTGCGATCGCCAATGCGTCTCCGTACGCCGTGCCGTCTTCGTTGGGCCGCTGTTGAATTTCGAGGTCGCGGACTAATTGCAGCAAGGCTTCGTGACCAAACGTCAACGGGCTGCGTGTGTCGGCGTATCTCGCAAACGTGATCAGACCTAGCAGATCGCCCTCGCGTCCCTGCAATTCCTCGCCGTCGCCTGCGATGAATCGTTCTACCAATTCCTTGGCGACCTCCATGCGGCTGTTCTGTTTTTTGTCCGGCAGTTGGATGCTCATGTCCATGCTGCTGCTGACGTCGACCAATAGTTCAATCGCAATTCCTTCGGATACTTGGGCCGTATGAGTGCTTCCCGCTTGCGGTCGCGCCAGTGCTGTGATTAAGAGCATCAGCGAGACGACCCGCAGCAGCGGCAGCAGCCACAAATACCGAGCACGGCCACGGTCGGTATGTTGCCAAAGTTTCAGCGAAGGAACCGGCAAACTGGAGCGCGCAAATCGTGTTCGCCATGCCAACACGACCGGAACCGGCAGCAACAGCAGCAGCCAAGGATAGGCGAAACTCATCGCGTCTCCTGCTGTTGCAATAGGTTGGCCAATTGCGTTGTATCGCAATTTTCAGCGTAAACCGCTCGTTCGATCACCTCACGCTCGGTGGCCGATACTACAAAGTTGGGATCGTTCAGCAACTGTTCTAAATCTTGACGCGACGTCTGGCCCGACTTCAGCAAATCAACAAGGTCGTCGGAGGGCGGTGGCTGCGTTGTGGGCTGTGACGTCGCGCGTGTTTGGTTCCGATAGTTTCTGGAAACAAGAAAGATCGCTATCGCAAGTACCAATCCGATGCACAGAGGGACGGCTAATCGGCTCGGTGACTGAGGGGATCGTACAGGTTCAGGGGACGGCAGCGGCACAGGCGTCGTGGCGGTATCGGTGCTTTCAAATGGCTTGATGGCAAGCGTCAGATCGGGGACTGTGACTGTTTGGCGGCCGCGCGAGCTCACGACGTCGATCGTCGCTCCGGAAATCCGTAGCGAACCAGAACGCTTGGGTTGGAACACCAAACTTTGCTGCTGTTGATAACGCCCGTTTTTGTATTGCAGAGGCAACTCTTCCACGGTGATGGCATGCATGTCTGGGTTCGCTGGGACATGCAACTCGAATTGCCCCCACGTGTCTCGGTCCATCTCTGCCCGCAACTGCACGACGTCACCCGGTCCAGCATGATCGGGGACAAACCGAACCGTGATACCAAAGGCGTTCGGGCTCAGTTCGCTTCCCGCTGTGGAAGTAACCTCGGCGGAGTTCGCAACGGCTACAAACATCGTCACAAAAACGAACGGCAAAACGAAACGTGTAACGCAGCGCAACATTTAGCCACCCGTCTCGTCAGCAACACGTCGATGCCGTGACTGGAAATAGCTGGCCAGTGCCATCACACAGTCTTCGTCGACGCCAATCTCCATCAATCCGATACCGCTCTGCAGCATCTGTTCTTGTAGTGCGATAGGGTGCTCGTCGCTTTCCCGATTCTTGCACTTCAAGTCGACGTACCGCTGCGCCCCCGTCTCGGTGTCTTCCATGTGAACCAGTTCGCTGGATGCGGCGAGTCGCGTTTGTGTATCAAGGATATTGACGGCGTTCAGGTCATGGCGACCCGCCAACGCACGCAGTTCGTCAAGATAGTCGGACGCCAGGAAATCGGAAATCACAAACACCACCGAGTGTTTCCGTGCCATGTGTCCAAAGCGGCTCAATACCGCCTCGAATGCGGTTTCTCGACCTGCGGGGGCAAAATGCAGCAACGTGTCCATGATTCGCAGCGCATGCGAGCGGCCTTTACCAGGCGGAATCACCATTTCGACACGGTCGGTAAACAGGATCAAGCTAACACGGTCGTTGTTCCGCACCGCCGCCATCGTTAGCAGTGCACACAATTCCGTGCTCAACGCACGTTTGCGTCCGCCGGTCGACTGGATCATCGACGCCGAAACATCGACCAGCAAATACAAGAACTGCTCTCGCTGTTCGATGTAGCGTTTGATGTGCGGTTCACCGGTGCGGGCGGTGACCTTCCAATCCATCGATCGCACATCGTCGCCGGGCTGATAACGCCGGACATCCTCGAATTCAATTCCTTGGCCGCGGAAAACCGAGTGATATTCGCCCGCCAACAGATGTTCGACCGGACGACGGCATTTCAGTTCTAGCAGCGAAAGTTGAGCGTCAGTATCGGATAGCGAATCGGGGATCATGACTCGACAACCGGCACCGTCGAGAGCATTTGGTCCAGCAAGTCATCCGATGTGATCGACTCGGCTTCCGCCCGATACGAGATCGCCAACCGATGCCGCAAAACATCGTGGGCAACATCCTTCACATCTTGAGGCACGGTGTAATCTCGCCGCTGCATCATCGCGTTGCCACGTGCGGCAAGCGACAGATAGATCGATGCACGCGGCGACGCTCCGAATCGCACGTAACGCTCGATATCGAGTCCGTACTTCGCCGGATGGCGTGTGCAATCGACCAACCGAATGATGTATCGTTCAATTTTTTCATCTAAAAACGTCGCGTCGAGCGTGCTTCGCATCTGCATCAGTTCGTCGAGCGATAACACCGGTTGGATGTTCACTTCGGATTGGGTTTTTGCCATCCGCTGCATGATCACGAGTTCTTCGTCCATGCTGGGATAGCCCACTTTTAACTTGAACATGAAGCGATCGACCTGGGCCTCCGGCAGAGCGTAAGTCCCCTCTTGCTCGATCGGATTTTGAGTCGCCAAGACAAGAAATGGCGACGGCAGATCAAAGGTCTCTTTGCCCAGCGTGACTTTGTTTTTCCTGCATCGCTTCGAGCAGTGCCGATTGCACCTTAGCCGGCGCCCGGTTGATTTCATCGGCCAATAGCAAGTTGGCGAACACAGGTCCCTTCTCGGGGGTAAACACGTGGTTCCGCGGATCGTAGACCAGCGTCCCCGTCAAATCACCTGGCAGCAAATCGGGAGTGAACTGGATGCGGCTAAAGTCCGCGTCGATCGCCTTGGCCAAACAATTGACTGTCAGTGTTTTGGCGATCCCCGGCACGCCTTCCAATAGCACATGTCCATTGCATAGCAGTGCCAACATCAGCCGGTCGATCAGAGGCTGCTGCCCGACAACATGATTCGCGATTTCGTTTTTTATCTGGTCCAGCTTTTCGCTGGTATCTATCGATTGAGTTGTCAAAAGCCTATCAAATCCTCGTTCAGAGCGATGTCAGAAGATGGAGGTAGCGAAAACACGCCAAGTGTTTCGGCCGGAACTTTCCCGCCTTTTAATTCTTACTCTTAATCCTAATCTTACTCTTAATCTCCTCTACTCCCCCCTGCAGACTTCTTCGCCTTGCGTTTCTTGCCGCTACCGCCCTGTTGTTTTGCTTTCTTCGTGTTTTTTGTTTTCCATGCCTCGCGTGCCTCTTCTCGTGTCATGTTTTTGTAGGCATTTTGGTGCAAAATCGCGTCGTATTCGGTCTCGATTCCCTCATCGCCTTGCGACGCCATCCATTGATCGAGGTTGCTTTTCAATTCTTTGATGACGCTGGCGTACTCGGGATTTTCTGCCAAATTGTTCATTTCCAGCGGATCAGCATTGCAGTCATACAGCTCTAATTCTGGACGATAGTAGTAGCGATTCACCAATTCGTGTGCGTTACTGTTGCCGGCCTTGGCCGCCTCGACCATCGACTGAAAATAGGGGGCCTGAGTGCACGCATTGGTGAATTTGGTTTCGTGATTCAGATTCCAAATCAAACGATATTGTTGGCCTCGCACGGTTCGGATCGCGTACGCGTCGCTGCCGTTGATGATACCGCGTGTGGTCATCAGCCCGTAGCTGAATGATTTGTGCTGGTCCGTTTTGCCCGTCAACACCGGAACAAAACTTTTGCCATCCAACTTCGGAGGCGAAGTGGTGCCGGCAACATCAAGAAAGGTGGGGGTGACGTCGACATATTCCACCATCGCATCGGTCGTGCTGCCCGCTTGTACTTTGCCCGGCCAACGAACGATCATCGCGGACTGCAACCCGTTGCTGTAACACGTCCATTTTGCAAACGGAAACGAGTTGCCCTGTTCCGAGACGACCATCACCAACGTATCGTCTTGCAATTGATGTTTGTCGAGTCGGTCCAAAATTTGGCCCACTTGGTCATCAAAGTAGGTGATTTCGGCAAGGTATTTCGCGAAGGTTTCACGGACCATCGGTGTGTCGACGATGTAGGGTGGCAATTTGATTTTTGCTGGCGGATAGCGTGATGCATCCCCTTTGTTCCAGGGCGAGTGAGGTTCGTTGGAGCAAGCGAAAAGACAAAACGGAGTCTTGGATTCTTTGCATTCCGCGAACAGTTGGTCGATTTGTTGCATGTCGGGATTGCCCTTGCCGCTGTACTCAAACGGGAACACTTCATTGGGGCCAACGTGCCGCTTTCCCGAGAGCGCCACGCGATAGCCGAGCGGCTTTAGATAGTGAACGATGCTCTCGGTTCCGTCTTGGGCGAAGGTGTGGTTCGGATAGGCGCCCGATTTCACCGGATACAGTCCGGTGTACAAGTTGTGCCGCGTCGGCGAACACATCGGAGCGGCTTGGAAGCATCGATTGAACTTCATTCCCGACTGGGCCAACCGATCGATATTGGGTGTGTGGGCTTGTCCTCCGTAGCAACCGATATCGCGAAACGTACAGTCATCGGCAATGATGAAGACGATATTCGCAGGACGCGTCGAACCGTCCGCTGCCGCGACGGGGGCAACATCGACAATCGCGACTAGCATTCCAATGGCCAAGGCAACCGTTCGCACTGCCGCGAAGGGACGCATAGCCGCGTGAGGCAGAGCAAGGGGGAGGTTCCGCATCATGTTTCTCGTTGGGTTTTGGTTGGGGAGAGCGGGAAGCGTGCTGGTCGTCGCAGACAATGCTATGCATTCTAGCGTGGGAATCATGCGTTTTGCGACGCGAACAAAACAGCCAGCTCGCCAATCCACAACATTTCAGTCTTTTTCAGGCGGGATTTCGCTGCCGTGTGGGTCTCGCGACGGCGATTCGGTGGCGTCACACAATTGGTCTCGCAATTGGCGGTCGGTAAAGTGCTCGAGCCGCTCGGCCTTGTCGTGAATGCGTGTGGCGTCCAGGCTTGCCTCGGAAACCAAGTATTGCTCCCACAACCGATGCGAGCGGACAAGTTCTCTGGCGTGTTGCCGGCCGTTGTCGGTTAAACAGTAGCCGTTGTCGTCGTGCGCCAATTCGTTACGTCGCCACAGCGTCAGCAACGCCATGCGTAGTTGCCATTGTTTGGCGAACAGTTCTTCGCTCAGCTCGCGCTCGTTGGCCGACTGTGGAGTGTTGACCGAATCGGATCGTTCTTGTTGCCGGTATAAATACGCAACGATGTCGTCACTCAAAATTTGTAATGACAACGCACGGTTGCGAACCCAGCGAACGATTAATCCTTGGCGTGGTGCAAACAACAACGCGATGATGAAAAACACGCCGACCATCACTGCCATCATGCTCGCAGTGGTCGTGCTGTGATAACCAAACCAGGTAGGGACGACCACGGCGGCGACGTGCCCGCTGGCCGCGCCGATTGCCGCAAGGATACTGGACAACACGATCATGATGGCGAGTCGATCGGTCAATAAGTTTGCGGTGGCTGGGGGGACAATGAACATCGCAACGACCAAGATGTTGCCGACGCTTTCAAAGCTTGCGACTGCCGTCACGGCCACTAGCACCATCAAGGCATAGTGCATCACCGTCGCCGAAAAACCCATCGATGTCGCCAGCGAAGGATCAAACGAGCTGAGTTTGAGTTCTTTGAAGAAGATGATGACGAACAATAAATTGATGATCGTCACGCCAAGCAGTACTGAGACCGCTCGCGGAATGTCGAATCCAAACAGCTCAATGCGATCCAGCGGTGTGGCTTCGATCGCACCATACAGCACACAGCCGGCGTCCAAATCAACACGATCCGCCGCCTGGACAATCATGACCAATCCCAACGCGAACAGCGATGTGAAAACGACACCCATCGACGCCCCTTCATCGACTTTGCCCACGCCGCGAATCCATTCGGTAAACAAAGCGGTCAAAATGCCAACGATTACGGCGCCCAGGAACATCGGCAAACTGCTGCGGCTGTTGCTGACAAAAAAGGCGACCGCCAAGCCTGGCAAAATGGCATGCGAAACCGCATCCCCTAGCATGCTCAGCCGACGCAGCACCAAGAAGTTTCCTAGCAGTGCCGATGCGACCGCGCACAACATTCCCGCTGCTACGATCCAGCCGTCGATTTGCCAGTTCCAATTCATGGACGCAGCCCCTGTGAATCGGATGCCTCGTGAATCACGCCATGAGGACTTGCGGGTACGGGAATCTGCAAGGGCTCTTGATCAAGTAATGCCTCGAGTTCATCAACCAACTCGGGCTCGAGGACATGTTCAATGTCGTCCGCATCACGATCGACTCGGCCGGGCGCCACTTCTGCATACGTGATCAGGTACAGTTCCCACAATCGGTGCTGCCGCGTCAAGCGAGCGGCTTCGGCGTAACCAGCTTGAGTCAAACGAACTGAGCCGTCGCGTTGTACTAGGTATTGGTCGCTTTCCGCTTGTGCAATCGTGCGTCGCAACTGGGTGCTGGACCAACTGCGAATCGAAAGCAGTTCCTCAATCGGCACGGTCATATTGCGTTTGGCTTGCTCGATCGCCGGTTTCGACTCGAGCAATTCGTAGATCCCACGCAGTAAATGCTGTTTTCGCACACGGCGATTTAGACGATGTCGTCGCAACATTCGTATCAATACGCCACGGGCGGTTCCGAACATCATGCTGAACAAAAACAACACCGTACAGGTCAGCACGATCATCGCGCCCGAGGGCAGACGTGGGAACAATGCACTGGACGCGGCACCGATAACGCCGCCAATGCCACCAAGCAGAGCGGCTAGCCAAGCGACCGCCCACATCTTTTCGCTCCAAAACCGTCCCGCCGCCGCGGGGATGACCATCAAGGCGACCATCAGAATCAAGCCCACCGCCTGTAACCCCACGATCGTTACAAGCACCACTAACGCCATCAATGTCAAGTCCAACAACACCACCGGCATGCCACGAGAACCAGCAAAGTTCTCGTCAAAACAGAGCAGCTTGAATTCCTTGAACAGCATCAAGCATCCGAGAGTCGCAAAACACGAAGCGGCGGCGATCAGTTTTGCATCGTAGGCGTTCATGGACGCCGTTTTGCCATAGATAAAGCTCTCCAGCCCCGCGGCACTTCCTTTGTCCATTTGCTGAACAACGCTCAGCAATGCCATTCCAGCACCAAAAAAGACACTTAGTGCGATCCCCAGTCCTGCGTCTTCCTTTAATCGTGTTTGACGCTGGATCACCACGACTAATCCAACGCCAAGCAATCCAGAAACGGTTGCGCCGAACAATAAAATTGGCAACGATTTCCCGTCCATTCCCATCACGGTGGCAATTACAAACGCCATTGCGATCCCCGGCAAACTGGCGTGCGAGAGGGCATCGCCAAGCAGGGCACGTTTTCGCAACAGCGTGAAGCTGCCAACCAATCCGGCGGCCACTCCCAACACGGCGACACCGAAGATTACGACGCGAGTGTTGTAGTCCTCGAGCAACACGACTCTTCGCCACTGTTCGCCACTGGGCCACTCAATACGTCGATCGGTGATCGATTGGGCAGACGTTTGTGTCGGTGCCGCGAGTGCGGGGACGCAAGCGAGCAGCAAGAACAACACGATCCGATTCACAGCGATCGCTCCCGACGTCGCATCGCCTCGCTGACTTCGTCCAATAACGTTAATCGTCCCCCATAGGTCTTGTTTAGATTCTCTGGGGTAAATGTGTCTTGGATCGCTCCGTGGGCTACGACTCGCATGTTCAGCAGCACCACGTAATCGAAATATTCGGGTACCGTTTGCAAGTCATGATGAATCACGACCGCCGTTTTGCCCGATGATTTTAATTCACGAAGGATCTCGACAATCGCTTTTTCAGTAGACGCGTCGACCGCGGCGAACGGTTCGTCCATCAGATATAGGTCGGCGTCCTGTACGAGAGCTCGTGCTAGAAACGTTCGCTGTTGTTGGCCACCGGATAATTGACTGATTTGGCGGCGGGCGAGATCCGCGATTCCGACGCGGTCAAGCGCTTCCATCGCGGCTTCGCGATGTTTCTTGCGAACCGGCAAACACCATCCTATCTTGCTGTACAGCCCCATCGCGACGACATCGAGTGCATCAACCGGGAAATCCCAGTCGACACTTTCTCGCTGCGGAACATAGCCAACGCGGTTTCGATTGCGACGGTAGGTATCACCGAAAACTTTCACGCGGCCCGACGCGATCGGCACCAAATCCATGACCGCTTTTAACAGCGTGCTTTTGCCCGCGCCATTGGGGCCGACCACACCGATCAGCGAGCCAGCGGGCAAATCAAAACCCACATCCCAAATCACCGGTTTGCGGTGATAGGCGACCGTCAAATCATCGACCGACAATGCAATCGAGGTTTGGGGACTTCCTGGTTTCGGTGTGGCTGCGGCTTGGCTCATGGGCTCAGTTTACCTTGAAAACCTTTCTCGGGGGCCTCGCCACCCAATCCGCGTGCCACCACGGTCATGTTGTGGTCCAGCATTCCGATGTAGGTGCCCTCGTAGGTTCCCGTCGCTCCCATTGCGTCGCTGAACAATTCTTTCTCACCGACGCTGACCTCGTGACCTCGCGATTGTGCCCCTTCGACTAACGAATCGATGCTCTTTCGCGGCACGCTACTTTCGACGAACACCGATTTCACTTTTTTGTTGACTAACAAATCAACCAGTTCATTGATCTGTTGCAGCCCGGCTTCGGATTCCGTCGAGATGCCTTGCACTCCGATCACTTCCAAATCATACGCGCGACCAAAGTAATTGAATGCGTCGTGTGAAGTCACCAGGATGCGGCTGTCCTTGGGAATCGTCGCAATCACTCGTTTGCCATAAGCATCCAGTTCGGCCAGTTGCTCACGTAGTTTCTCTGCTCGTTCGCGATACGCAGCCGCTGAGGGTGGATCGATCGCGGACAATTCGTCAGCGATCACGGTGACACACTTCGCCCATGCTGAAACATCCATCCAAACGTGAGGATCGTAGTGCCCGGCGAAATCGTCCGGTTCAAGCAGCGCGGTTTGATCGATCGCTTCGGTGACCGCCACCACCGGTTTTTCTCGAGCCATCTTGATCAGCGTGTCGGTCATTTTGCCTTCGAGCATCAATCCCGAATAGAAAATCATGTCCGCTTCCATCATCGTGACCACGTCGTCACGCGTCGCTTTGTATAGATGGGGGTCGACGCCGGAACCACAGATCTGCGACACGTTGACGCGGTCCCCGCCGACGGTGCGAACAAGATCGGCCACCATCCCCACCGTCGCCGTGACCGCGATCGGCGAATCTGGATCCACTGTCTTGGTGGCACGATTCACGTCGGTTGGCGAGGAGGTATCACTAGAGCTATCGCAGCCAAAAGTCGCCGCAAACAGCAGTAAAGCGAGAGAAAGGAAACGTTTCACGGCAGTTCAGGCTCCAAGATCGACGCAGCCGCAAACTCACAACGATCAACGCAATCTTCGCTAATTAGCTGCGGCTAACTTTTTCTCAGTCTAACAGCAGCGATGCTCGATAACCAGTGCCCGTCGGTGAACCGTATCGCCGGAGTGTCCGCTGAAAAGGCGGAAGTGAGACGTGGGACGGTGGCGAGAATTCGCCTGTGCGAACCAGCCGGGGCGCAACGAAGAAGGCCGTCAATCACGGCAGGCTTGCAGCCAAGCCAAAATCAAGGTGGGCTGAAAGGGACGTTTGCTCCGGTGGCAATACGTGCCCGCAAGCGAACATGCTTGTCCGCGGAGCGAAGGCTCCGGGACAAGCAATGGTGAACCAAATGCAGTCGACGCTGCGGACTATTCTTCGGGAACCGGGACCGTCGGTGGTGCCGGGTTCTCGTTGGAAAATTCTTCAAACTCACCTTGGGGTGTCTGGGACGTCGAAGAGTCCGAGCCACAGCCGAGGGTGAATCCCATCGCGCTCGCAGCGATTAGAAGACTAAAGAGTTTAAACGTACTCACAATAAATCATCCTGTGATAGGTGGGGGAAGAATGGATCGGAACAATATGATTTGCGTTTTAAACGAGACCGTTAGGGAATCGACGAATTGGTTTCTTTCGCAGCACGTGTTCCCAAGGCACCCCATAGCCCATAAGGACTTTGCGATCCTGGGGGCAGCGAGCCCGAGACGTTGCCAACGTTGGCGCTGGTCTGATTGCCGGCTTCGATCGATTCGGTGACAAACTTTACCGCACCGTCGGCCATCAACACATGGCATCCGCCTTGATGGCGACTGCTCGGTGGGCAGAGTCCCGTGTTGAAATTGTTGTTGTTCATACACAAGGGACTGTTCGGCGGACTGATGGTATGCATGTGTCCCCACAGCGTTCGCATCATGAACCACTTATAACCGCGACGTTGCTCCGATTCTGTTCCGCCACCTGCGTGATCCGAGAACGTAGCGGACGCGCTCCAAAACTGGGGGCGCTGAGGGTCGATGTGGGCATCACACGCTTGGGCACCGCCGGCGAATCCAGGATTCGTACCAGTTGACTTCGCCGCACGTGTGGTCACATCGTTGTCACCCAGATCGGTATTGCACTCCCCTGCGGCGATCGTATTGGCCAGGCCGTCCAAGATATCGCGGAAACCCATTTTGGCTCGCGGAACAAAGACACCTCGGTTTGCTGCTCGCGATTCTTCGAACGTCGCCGAACTGGACGTGCCGCTGTCACTAAGCGGTCCGGCGGGTCGGAACACCGAATCGCCAACACAGGCGACGTAATTCGTGCGAGCCGCCGCGGGCAATCCGACGCCAGGATCGCTTGGGCATCGCAGCGAAGCTACCTCAGTTGCCCATGGCTCGTAACGGGCAATCGCTTGTTCACCCGCCCATCGGCGCGGACTTGGGCCCATTGCCGGAAAGATTGCGCCGGTGATCGGATCCTGCAGCGGATTGCTGATCTGTTCCCACAACGCTTGTTGTTCGATGAATGGCATCAGTCCGACAAGCCAGCTCAATTCCAGCCGGTTGTTCGAAGTCGGTACCTGAGCCGCGCTGGTGGCGTCGGGGGTGCCGCCGGAACGGTTGTTCGTTCCGGTCCCGTGGGTGGGCAATTGGTTATAGGCCGAGTGATAATTATGGATCCCCAAGCCAATTTGTTTGAAATTGTTGCTGCAGCTCATGCGGCGAGCCGCTTCGCGTGCCGCTTGGACGGCAGGCAGCAAAAGACCGACGAGCACGCCAATGATCGCGATGACCACCAGCAGTTCCACAAGCGTAAAGCCTGTGCGTTTTGGAACGGACATAAGAGACTCCAAAAAAAATTAAAAGGAAGAACAGTGAACCGGTGCTTTGCATTTCCGAATAGAGATGGGTGTTTCTCGTTCGGGAAATCGACGTCGGCTCGGTAAACGAAATAAGGGTGATTCGGCAAAGCGAAGCCAAACCTCCAAAGAGATAGTGATCTCTACATATCGAAGGCTTCGCTGATAGCAAAGGGACAGGCGGTTTGCGTCCGCATACATGGACCACTCACCGATGGTGGTGGCTAATCATTAATTCTAGATGCCCACTAGGGAGTGGAAAGACGCGTTCTTAGCGACAGAGGTGAAAATGTGAGACAAAATGCCGCTAAGAGCAAGTCTAAAGGGGGGCAGGCAGGGTCCGTTTCACCACCGTAATCGAAGGCCGGTTCTGCAGGGGGGGATTTCGTGGGTTGGTAGCGACGTTTCCGCCGTCGACCAGAGGCTGGATGTTCAGCGAATACGGGATGCAGAAAACCGCACTGGTGAGGGGGAGTGGGGAGTGGGGAGTGGGGA
>NZ_ANOG01000438.1 GCF_000346295.1 Rhodopirellula maiorica SM1
GCCAAGACTTTCGGCGTCTCAATTCAATCGAAACTCTTGGCGAGTTTCGCTACATTGAGTTTCGCCACATTGATTCTTGCTACGCGTCTTGCTCTTCCTCGCCACCTTCTTCTTCGTTCTTGTATTGGTCCAACCGGCGATACAGCGTCCGCGCCCCAATCTTCAATATTTTGGCTGCTTCCTCGCGATTTCCGCCGGTCAATTTCAGCGTCTCTTCGATCGCCCATCGCTCGACCGTGCTGAGCGGTTGACCGATCAAATTTGATTCGCCGCTGCCCACCAATGCAACCGGCTCGCTGCTTTCGGGGGCCTCGTCGGCCAATTCCGGTGGCAGGTCATCAATGTCGAGGGAACCGTCGGTATCGAGCACGACCATGGTTTCGACAAAGTTACGAAGCTGGCGAATGTTGCCTGGCCAATCGTAGGCAAAGAACCGTTTGGTGACGGCGGGGGTGAAATGGGCTGTGGGCTTTTCGTGTCGACGCAGAAACATCTTGCGAAAATGATCCATCAGCGGAATCACATCGTCACGCCGTTCACGCAGCGCGGGCAATTCCACCGTGACAACTTTCAAGCGAAAGTACAGATCATTTCGGAACACGCCCGTTTCGATCATGTCTTCCAACGGCCGATTGGTCGCCGAGATCAAGCGGACATTGACCTTGATTGATTTGTTGTCGCCGACGCGAGTGATCTGGCTTTCCTCGAGCACACGCAGCAATTTGATCTGCGTGCTCATCGGCATGTCGCCGACTTCGTCCAAAAATAACGTCCCGCCATTGGCGTATTGAAACGCTCCGACGCGATCGGCAACCGCGTCGGTGAACGAGCCTTTGACGTGGCCAAACAGTTCGCTTTCGACCAGATTCTCGGACACCGCGCGGGTGTTCAACGCCACGATGCGTTTGTTACGGCGTGGACTGTTTTGGTGGATCGCCTGAGCAATCATCTCCTTGCCCGTTCCGCTTTCGCCAGTGATCAACACGGTGGCATCGGTGGCGGCGATCCGTCGCAAGCGGTCGATAACGCCTTTCATCTTGTCGCTGGTGTAGACGATGCCTTCGAAACCATAGCGTTCGTCCAGCCGCTGCATCAGTTCGGTGTTTTGCCGACGCAACGCGACCGCATCGGCCGCTTTTTCCACGATCGCCCGTAATCGGGCGGGGGTGATCGGTTTTTCGAGGAAATTGAATGCCCCTTTCTGCATCGCTTCGACCGCGATCGGAACGGTGGCATGGCCGGTCACCATCACGACCTCGCAATCCGGCAATTGTTTGCGTGCGAGCTTTAGAATCTCCATCCCATCGACGTCGTTCATCACCATGTCGGTGATGATAATGTCGTAGGTTTCTCGCTGGACAAGCTTGGCTGCCTCGGGGCCACTGGTGGCGACTTCGCACTTGTAGCCGACCTTTTCCAGGCTTTCCGTCATCGCCCGAGCGTGCGCGGCTTCGTTGTCGACCACCAGCAATCGAAGTTCGCCTGGATCGTACAATCGGGCCGAATCATTGGATGCGTTTGAATTGGCTGACTCGTCACTCATGGATCACTCATTATGGAACCGATCTCGCGCAGATAGGCGAACCTATCTGCCGAGACCGCTGCGCGTGGCAAAAAACTAGCCTCGATTTGATTACAGCGAACGGGCGTAACGGGTTTGCAATGATTCGACTTCCATCGAACCTTCTCGCATCGCTGTCATCGCTCGAATCGCGGCATCGGCGGCGTCCACCGTGGTGATACATGGCACTCCGGATTGGACCGCCGCAGCACGAATCTTGCCTTCGTCCGTCCGTGCTCCCTTGCCGCTCGGAGTATTAATGATCAACTGCACGTCGCCATTTTTCAAGTGATCGATCAAGTTGGGATGCCCCTCGGCGATCTTCTTGACGCGAGTCACTTTGACTCCGACCTCTTCCAACTTGGCTGCAGTGCCACTGGTGGCTAGCAACTCAAACCCAAGCTCCGACAAACTTTTTCCGAGCGTCACAACCGAATCCTTGTGGCGTGGAGCGAGGCTCAGGAAGATCTTGCCCGATTCGGGCAACACCGATCCGGCAGCGATTTGGCTCTTCGCAAACGCCAGCGAGAATTTCTCGCTGATCCCCATCACTTCGCCAGTACTTCGCATTTCCGGGCCCAGCACAATATCGACGCCGCTGAATTTGCGGAACGGGAACACGCTTTCTTTGATCGACACGTGACGCGGAATGGGCTCTTCGGTAACGCCTTGTTCTTTTAGCGAGACGCCGGCCATTACCTTGGTCGCAATGTTAGCCACCGGAACGCCAGTCGCTTTGGCAACAAACGGCACGGTACGGCTCGCCCGCGGGTTGACTTCGAGGATGTACAGCGTCGGCGTGTTGTCTTCCATCTTGATCGCGTATTGAATGTTCATCAAACCGATGACTTTCAATCGCATCGCCAATCGCTTGGTGGTCTCGCGAATTTCCGCCAAGATAGGTTGAGTCAAGCTGAACGGAGGGATCGCACATGCCGAGTCACCCGAGTGGACCCCGGCCTCTTCGATGTGTTCCATGATTCCCATGATCACACAGTCATCGCCATCAGCGACGGCGTCGACGTCCACTTCGGTGGCATCTTCGAGAAAGCGGTCAATCAGTACGGGTTGCCCATCCGCGACGATAAATGCTTCGGCAACGTAACGCTCGAACTGAGATTGGTCGTAGCAGATTTCCATCGCACGTCCGCCCAGTACGAAGCTAGGCCGGACCAACGCGGGGAAGCCGATCTTCTTGGCTTCGCGGCGAGCTTCGTCCATGTTGCGAGCGATGCCGCTTGGCGGCTGACGCAGACCAAGTTCTTCGATCAGATTTTGGAACAACTCGCGGTCTTCGGCAGCTTCGATCGTTTCGACGCTTGTTCCGATGATTGGTACTCCGGCTTCTTTCAATCCGCGTGCAAGGTTCAGTGGCGTTTGGCCGCCGAACTGAGCGATCACGCCATCGGGCTTGATTTCGTCACAGATGTTCAGCACGTCTTCGATCGTCAATGGTTCAAAGAACAACACGTCCGAGGTGTCGTAGTCGGTACTGACCGTTTCGGGGTTGCTATTGACCATCACGCTTTCGATACCAATTTCACGCAGCGCGAAACTGGCGTGACAGCAACAATAATCGAATTCGATTCCCTGTCCGATTCGGTTCGGTCCACCGCCCAAGATGATCACTCGCTTTTTGCCCTCTGCCGGTGGCGGAAGCTCGTCTTCGTGCTCGTAAGCGCTGTAGTAATAAGGCGTGTAAGCTTCGAATTCAGCCGCACAGGTATCCACGCTTTTGAAAACCGGTTTGACCCCGTGGCTCAACCGTTTCGCTCGCACCTTCAACTCAGTCGTGGAGGTCATTTTGGCGATTTGACGATCCGAAAAACCGCATCGTTTTGCTTGCCAAAAATCATCCCGCGTCATCGTGTCGATCGATCCGATGGCACGGATTCGATCTTCCTCTTCAACGATTTGGAACATGTGGTCCAAGAACCACGGGTCGATGTTTGTCAACGAATGAATCTCTTCCATCGACATACCCGCCTTGATCGCGTACCGCATATAGAAGATGCGTTCGGCGCCGGGCGTGCTCAACTTGGCGACAATCTCGTCTTTGTCGGACTGGTTCTCGGTGCCCCAGGTGTCTTTGTTGTCGCAGCCCAAGCCAAACGCACCGACTTCCAAACCACGCATCGCTTTCTGCAGCGATTCTTTGAACGTACGTCCGATCGCCATCGTTTCACCGACGCTCTTCATTTGCGTCGTCAATGTCGCATCGGCTTCGGGGAATTTTTCGAAGGCAAAACGTGGCATCTTGGTGACGACGTAGTCGATCGTCGGTTCGAAGCACGCCTTGGTTTTCTTGGTAATGTCGTTGGGAAGTTCCCACAGCAAATAGCCGACGGCCAATTTGGCGGCGATCTTTGCAATCGGATAACCGGTGGCCTTACTGGCCAATGCACTCGATCGGCTGACACGCGGATTCATCTCGATCACGATCATGCGGCCCGTTTTCGGCTCGATCGCAAACTGAATGTTGCTGCCGCCCGTTTCGACGCCGATCTCGCGAATGACTGCCAACGAAGCATCACGCATGCGTTGGTATTCTTTGTCCGTCAATGTCTGGGCCGGGGCAACGGTGATCGAGTCGCCGGTATGAACGCCCATGGCATCAAAGTTTTCGATGCTACAAATGATGATGCAGTTGTCGTCGCGGTCGCGGACGACTTCCATCTCGTATTCTTTCCAACCGATGATCGATTCTTCGATCAACACTTCGGTGACTGGAGATTGATCGAGGCCGTTTTGGACCAGCGAATCAAATTCGTCGCGGTTGTACGCAATCGCCGATCCTGAACCACCCATCGTAAAGCTTGGACGCACTACGGCCGGCAAACCGACATCCGCCAGTGCTTGGCGAGCTTCTTGCAGCGTATGGACGGTGAAGCCTTTGCAGACGTCCAAACCGATCTTTTCCATCGCCTCTTTGAATTGGTCTCGCTCTTCTGCCTTGGCGATTACCTTGGCGTTGGCGCCAATCATCTCGACGCCGTATTTCTCTAAGACGCCGTTGGCTTCGAGATCCATCGCGACATTCAGTCCGGTTTGTCCACCGAGCGTGGGCAGCAAGACGTCGGGGCGTTCTTTGGCGATGATTTTTTCAACCATCTGCCATGTCAACGGTTCGATATAGGTGGAGTCCGCCGTTGCCGGATCGGTCATGATCGTCGCAGGGTTGCTGTTGACCAAGACGACTTCGTAGCCTTCTTCGCGTAAAGCCTTACACGCTTGTGTACCGGAATAATCAAATTCACAAGCCTGCCCAATTACGATCGGACCACTACCAATAAGCAGGATTTTCTTGATATCGTCTCGACGAGGCACGGAGTTTTCCCGAATTGTTGAGGGTTGGAAGTTGGTTCGAAATCCGACGCGCGGGGCAGCGAACGATCCGGTGGCGGCGAAGCCAGAGAGAAAAAATGCTGCTCCGGACGCTGCTAAACCAAACGCATGCAAATTGCCGCAAAGAATAGCAAAGAATCATCCGTTGCCGTAGTGGTCGCTCCGCTCAGAAACGTGCTGCGTGTTTCATCAGGGCGCTGAACCCGCCTTTAGGGGTGACCGAATCGGGCCTCAGCGTCCTCATGCCCTTACTATGGACGACTCCAAAACGCCCGGAAATCATGGACGCGGTGCAAATGTGGGGCATTTAAACGGTCGGTCCGCTGAATCTGGTCCAATTGCTGCCGTGTGGGGGGGTAGGTTTTCATTTGCTTAAACGGCAAAGGTCCCGCACTTTGCCCACTCAGCGTGTTTAGATCGGCGTCCTTGTCCCAGCCGACGCAATGTAGAACGAAGTCCCGTTTCCAGCCCGCCGGCGGTGCGTCCGTGGGAACACTGAATCGCAGCGAGATCTCATCTCCGCTGCCCATCACCACCATCGCGTCATCCCAGGCCGCCAATAGTTCGTTGCAATCACCGTACTGCGTAAAGCGTCCCTGAAGCGGTGGCCATTTGGGTGCCACGCTGTTTTGCCCGTAGTCATACAATTCCGGAGCCTGCGGCGATTCCTTGATTCGCTTCGAAAACCCGCGGTAATCGAGCTTTGCATCGATCAGCGAAAGCGAATGAGTCTGGTACGTCGCCGGTTTGGGCTGGACGGCCACTTGAGCGGCGTCCCAGTAGATTTGGGCTGATGTGCGAATACGTAGCCGAGGATCTTCGCGATTGATCGCGTCGGTTACGTCCACGACAATCGTTTTCGTCTTGCCGCCGGGGAAACCCACAAACGGAATCGCTTTCCGCCATCCATCCTTTTCACCCGCGTCGGGAACCCACAACGAAGGAAACTCGATCGGTTGCAATTCCGGGTTCTGATCGATCTGGATATTCAGCGACGTGTCGGTTGGCAAAATCCAGCCGGTCAAAACCAAGTAGATCGATTCGCGATGCGCCGATGGTTTCGGCAGAAATTCGGAGCCAAAATCAACGTCGATCCAGTGAGGTTCGCACAATCCTTGACGCAGACGGCGGTCAAATCCTTGCACATAATTCTGATCGATCTGAGAGAGCTTTTCGCTGATGTCACGACCTTGGGTATCGACAGCGTGTTTCAGCTTGGTCACATTTTGATCGTCGAATGCATAAATCGTCGGTGTCGCAATCTCCGCAGGCCCCACCTTCTCATTGGTCCAAATATCGATCGTCTCGGGATGGTCGACCGCCACCAACGATAGATGGTCAAAGTAGGCGACTTCCCAAAGTTCTTCGGTGATACGCAGTTCGTATTTTCCGTCACGCTCGCGAACGTGATCTCCATCGATTTTTAAATACTCCCAGGGGCGATCTTTTGCCACAACGCCGTCGGCGACTTGCAGTCCCAATGGCGCGGCCCATAAACAATCGGTCACGAAGGCATATTTTTCACCATCCCAAGCATACAAATACGGGCAAGACCCTTTCAGCGTTTGCTCTTCTTCGACCAACGTGTTGATTTTGAGATCCCGAATCGTTTGCGTTAGTCCGTTGGGGAAAATCACTCGCAGCGATGCCGGGCCTTCGAATTCGCCGAGACCGAAATGGGTGACGGGCGAACGAATCACTTCCGCGCGGTAATGCGGTCCAAATCGTAGTTCAACCACCGATCCGATTGCGTAATGGTTCACACGACCGCTGCTGGCGTTGTTGTCGTCGATCCCACGAAAACGGACATCCAGATAGTGTCCTTCGGATGCGGTTTGATTGAGCGAAACAAGAACGCGTCCGTCACGGATTCCGAGCACATCTGGCAACCCATCGGCGTTGAAATCGGCAATGCAAAGCGACGTCTCGCCCAGCGACGCGTCCAGCGATTGCACGGGCGATTCGGTGGCGGTTCCCAGCCGGAACGCGGATGCCGTCGATTTGCTCGATCGCAACACGTCCGGCAGGATGTCATTGTTAAAGTCGCCAACCAGTATCGCATCGCCCGCTTGCTTGGTCGTTTCCACATGATCGACAGTCCAAATGCCGGCAGCTGCTGTTTGCGAGTACGCGATGGTTGTCGCATCGGCGGACCCCACGATGACATCCCACGAAACATTGCCGTCGACGTCATCAATCGAGATCGAATGAGCCGCGGTGATCTTTGGAATTTCCGCGAGTTCACGATAGCGAAATTGAAGATGCAGCAAATTTTCGACCACACCGACTTGGCCGGCGTCGTCAAGTGTTACCACGTCCAGATCAAGATCGCGGTCGAGATCGACCATTTCCATCGCAATGATATTGCTAGTTTTCGACAGTGAGGTTGCCGTGTCGGTAGCAGCGGCTTCGAAAAACGTCCGATTGCCTCGGTTGACGAAGACACGCATTCCCTGGTTCTTGGTCGCCAGCATCAAATCCAAATCGCCGTCGCCTTCCAAATCGCCTGCGATCGCTGCTGTGACCGTGGTGATTTCTTCGAGTCCCGTTGCTTTGTCGACCATTCTCAGGCGATCGGAATCGGCGGTGTCCGCGCGGCCGTCGACAGCAATCAATTGGACGCCGTCGTTGCCAAAGGCGACCAACGTCACCAGCGTATTGTGTCGAGCTCCTGAGACGACTTGGTTTCCCGTTTCGCTAGCGCCGCTTGCCCGGTTCACTTGAATTCGACTCGGATCACTGCTGTCGACCATGAACAAATCGGCTGCCAACAATCCGCTGACTGGCATCCCTAATTCAAGCGACGCAAACGGTTTCCAATTCCCCGCATCGTTCTTGATTAGGGCCAACTTCCCCGTGGACGAAGCGGCCACAACATCGGGGATAAGGTCTAAATCGAAATCGACCGGCATCACCGCGGCGATCTCTACGGAATCGAAAATCACGTTGCTGCTGAACTCCAGCGGCGCCACATCCACGATTGCAGGTGACTGTGCTGCGATTTCGGCGGCAACGCGTCGCAGCGAATCGAAACTCAATCGATCCAGCGGGTGCGGCGCAGCGCGACGTCGATCGGTTTTCACCAATTCGGTACTGTTGAGCACGTTAAACCACAACAGCATTTGGTTCTCTGCGGCGTTCCATTCGGCGGATTGGATCGAACCAAGGATCTCGGCCACCAACTGGTCTGGCGTCAATCCGATCGGTTCGGTTTGGCGTCGCAGCGAAGGTTCAATTGATCGCGCTAGACGCAGCGTCCTGGCAACGGCGTCGGATGCATCGGCCGATTCGATCGCAAGGTTTAATTTGGCTGCCCGCAAGGCGATGAACAGGTTGTCCTCGTTTTGGCTCGACAGGATCGCAAGGGCTTTGGCGGCCTTTTGCGCTACGTCATTGGGCAATCCATCGATCGGGTCTTCCAATTCATCCAATACCTGGGTGAGCGGCCCGCCCAAAATGATCGACTCGGGGCGTTTGCCCAAGTCGCCGTCGATCGCGGCCACCATTCGGTCGAAGATTTCCTTTCGTAGCGTGCGAGTCATTGTCGCTGGCAACAGCGAAGCTTCGTGTAGATCGACTCGGCTTTCCAACCACACCGCGATGACTGGGGTGTCCCCGGCGGCTGCAAAATCCTTGATGGAATTCCTCGCCGCATCGATCGCTTGTGGCAATTCGCTGCGAGCGGCCTGCTTTTCCGAGGCATCCAATAGCGAGTTGTTCGCCTTTTCCGTCAATACATCCACTCGCAAAACACGATTTAACGCTCGGTTCAGAGCGATCGATGCATCGTCAGGTGATTCCTCGTACAGCGCCGTCCAATCCTCGTCCGCCGCAGCCGACTCGAAGTTTTCTGTCGCCGCCAACGCGTTTCGTGTCCTTTGCAGTCGAGCGTTCGCTTGGTCTGATGTCGACTGCGGTGCAGCATCGTCTTGCGATTGCCGCACGAAATAAACCACAGCAATGATCAAAACCAAAGCGACGGCCAGCCCCAATACGATTTTCAAAATCTTCATTGCCGTTACGCTTTACATCCGTGGTTTGACTTGCTTGCTCTCGAGATCGAACTCATAGACTTGCAACTGTTTGGGGTCGGCAACAAAAAGCGATTTCTCACCTAGCGATATTCCAACCGGCCCGACAAGAGGATCGCCCGCGTGCCATACTTCGGTCTTGCCATCGGCGGTGAACTTCCACACCGTTTTTCCGTAGCCGTCCGTCACGAAGCCATGATCGCCTGCCCAAACCAGTCCATTGGGATATTGGAACGGTCGACCAGAAACGATCGCTTCGCTTTTCTTTTCATCGACATCAATACGGTAAATCGCTTCGTCGTCCGGTGTAACCGCCCAAAGTTTTCCGTCGGCATCAAACGCGAGTCCACGTGCATTGACGCGAACGACTAACTCTGGGTCACCGCCTGCGATCGGGAATCGCAACACCGACCGTTTTTCGGCATCACCGACGTAAACTGTTTTTTGGTCGGGCGAAACCGCGAGAGCCATCGCGATTCCGACACGCGCGTTACACAGCGGTTTAGGTTCTGCCTCTTGTTCCGCGATGTGATAGACCTCGCGGGTTGCTGAATCGCCTACTAAAATGCCTGTCGTGGGATGCATGACGATGCATCGGGGGCGGTTCATCGGGTGACGCAGCAAATTCGAACCACGCACGAACAGGCTGCGTCCGCCTTCGCCAATCTTCCACACTCCCGGCAAATCGAGATCGACCACATACAATTCAGCTTCGTCGGCGACCACGTTTAGCGGGTATTTGGGTTCGGCGGTCGCGGTCGCTTTGGCTGGGCTCTCTTTGGTCGCGTCGGCTTCTTGCGCCGTCACCGGGTAGGGCAAGAACAAGGTCGCGGCGAGTAACGCGTGAAAAAGACAAGGGCGAGAAGGGAGTACACAGCTCATAAATTGAAACTCTATATGAAACGAACGGTATAAAACGAACGGTATCGATCTACCGATGGAAGTGACTCAGTATAGCGAGTCCGCTTCGCAGGGCAGCCTACTTTGCCGCGGTTTGGTGATACATGTTGGGAATCGGCGGCGTAAACAGCCCCACACGATTCAGCGGCGCGATCGTTTGACGTATCTCAGCAACGAATGTATCAATCTCGCGGTCGGTTTTTACAGCATCGTGTTTGATCAAAACGCTTAATTTAGAAGTCAATTCGGAGACGGATTGCGTCACCTGCGGCTGGTTCGCCGCGAGAAATCCTAACGAG
>NZ_ANOG01000439.1 GCF_000346295.1 Rhodopirellula maiorica SM1
AGGTGTCCAGCGATTGGAACGGGTCAACCTCGAGGATTTCTTGGTGGATGTAATCGGGCAAGAACGTGTTCACATCGTCACGGCTGTAACCAAACGTCATTTGCGTCAAGTCGTTCGTGCCGAAGCTGAAGAAGTCCGCGTGAGCCGCAATGTCGTTTGCAGTCAAGCAAGCACGTGGAATTTCGATCATGGTACCGATCGAGATATCCAAGGTGCCGTTGAACTTCTTGGACGTCTTGGTTTCTTCGATGGTTTGTTCAACCTTGCCACGAAGCAGTTCCAATTCGTTTGCCGTTCCAACAAGCGGGATCATGATCTCAGGATGCGCCTTGATCTTCTTGCCCGCACAGTTGATCGCCGCTTCGACGATCGCACGAACTTGCATTTCAAGGATTTCCGGATAGGTCACGCTCAAGCGGCAACCACGGTGACCGAGCATCGGGTTGGACTCGTGCAGCGCTTGGCCACGTTTGGAAATTTCGTTAGCCGAAACACCCAATTCTTTGGCCACGATCTTTTGGCTCGCGCTTTCGTGAGGCAAGAATTCGTGCAAGGGTGGGTCTAGCAAACGGATGGTGACGGGCAGCCCGTTCATCGCCTTGAAGATGCCTTCGAAATCTTTGCGTTGGAAAGGCAGCAATTTCTTGAGCGCCGCACGACGATCTTTTTCGTCTTGAGCCAAGATCATCGAACGCATGTGAATGATCCGCTCGGGGTCAAAGAACATGTGCTCCGTACGGCAAAGCCCAATTCCTTCGGCACCGAAGTCGCGAGCTCGCTTGCTGTCCGCTGGCGAATCGGCGTTGGTGCGGATGGCCAAGGTGCGGTACTCGTCAGCCCACTTCATCAATTTGGCAAAGTCGCCCGAAAGTTTCGGTTCTTGTGTTTCCACTTCGCCCGACATGACTTCGCCAGTGGTTCCGTCGAGACTGATGACGTCTTTGACACCAAAGGTACGTCCGGCAACTTTGATCTTCTTGCCTTTTTCGTTGATCTCGACTTCGCCGGCACCGGCAACACAGCATTTGCCCCAACCACGAGCGACGACCGCCGCGTGGCTGGTCATACCGCCGGTGCTGGTCAAGATACCCGCGGCGGCGTTCATGCCGTCGACGTCTTCGGGGCTGGTTTCTTTACGAACCAAGATCACTTTTTCGCCCGCGTCGGCTCGTTCACGTGCTTCTTCGGCACTGAACGCCAACTTACCAACTGCGGCACCGGGGGAAGCCGGCAAGCCACGAGTCAAAACATCCGCTGCGTTACGCGCGGTTGGTTTGAAGCTAGGCAGCAACAATTGAGTCAAGTCGTTCGCAGGAACACGCAACACAGCGGTCTTTTGATCGATCAATTTTTCCTTGACCATGTCGCAAGCAATCTTGACCGCTGCGACTCCGGTGCGTTTGCCGGTTCGGGTTTGCAGCATGTACAACGTGCCACGTTCGATCGTGAACTCGATGTCCTGCATTTCGGCGTAGTGATCTTCGAGCGTCTTTTTGATCGCCAGCAATTCTTTGTGAACCTTTCGGTTCCACTTGGGCATTTCCGCAACCGGCTGAGGCGTGCGGATACCGGCAACAACGTCTTCGCCTTGTGCGTTGATCAGGAACTCGCCGAAGAACTTGTTTTCGCCGGTGTTGGGGTTACGCGTGAATGCAACGCCCGTTCCCGAGTCATCGCCCATGTTGCCGTAAACCATCGATTGCACGTTGACCGCGGTGCCTAGCAAGCCACGGATGCCTTCGATTTCACGGTAACGAACGGCGCGGGATGTGTTCCACGAGCCAAACACAGCCATGATCGAAAGTTCAAGCTGCTTGATCGGGTCTTGCGGGAATTCTTCGCCCGTCGACTTCTTGTAAACCGCTTTGTAGGCTTCGCAAAGTTGCTTCAAACCTTCTGCGGGAACTTCGGTGTCTTCGCTGACTTTGTACTTCTTCTTGATGTCGTCAAACGCTTTTTCAAATTGATGATGGTCCATGCCCATCACCACGTCACCGAACATATTGATCAAACGACGATAAGCGTCGTAGGCAAATCGTTCGTTCTTGGTTGCTTTGGCGAGACCTTCAGTGGCCGCGTCGTTCAAACCAAGGTTCAGAATCGTGTTCATCATTCCGGGCATACTAACGGCTGCACCCGAACGAACGCTGACGAGCAGTGGGTTCGAATCGTCACCGAACTTTTTGCCCAGTTCTTTTTCGAGCGTTTTGACAGCGGTGTTGACTTCGTCCATCAAGCCCTTGGGCATCTTTTCGCCGGACTTGTAGTATGCGTCGCACACAGCGGTGGTGATCGTGAATCCGGGAGGAACGGGAAGACCGATCGCGGTCATCTCAGCAAGGTTCAAACCTTTGCCACCCAAGATTGCTTTGGTTGAGCCACGGCCTTCGGTTTTTGTCTTACCGAAGTAGTAAACCATCTTGTCAGCTGAGCCAGCTTTCTTTGCCATAGTTAGTCTCTGAAGGAACCGTCGTGGTTTGTGAGTAAGAGATTAGAAACGGATTAATTGGGGAGCCCGAAACATCTGTGAGCGGTCCCAAGCGACAAGGCATTGGCGGCTCTAAACCACGAAAACAACGCCTTTTACGGGGAAACTTTATTTCCCAATTGACTTAAGGTCAATGAGTGCTAGCGAATTTGAAGCTAATCACTGGGATGAGTTGGTTGATTTCGCCAAGATTGCCGTTTGCGCAATACGGCCCCGATTTAGTGAATTTGGCGGCAAACTCTGCCGCAGCTCGATCGTGGCAGCCGATGCCTAAGCAGCTAGCCACGAGTCTTTTCGCATGTGAGCCGCTCTGGCGCTAGCCACGGTTCCGACTTTTCGTATGTTAGCCGCTTTGGCGCTAGCCACGGTTCCGATATCCAACCGGGGCTAGCGGCGTGTTGTTTTTTTGAGCCGCTTGCGCGTCAGCGGCCGGGTTCCACTACCCGGTGCCTTACGAGAGCGTCCGGCTTAGGCCAGAGGCCGATACATCCTCTGCCGTGGCCGTAAGGCCACGGGATGTAGCGAATGAGCTGCCAAGGCCGGAGGCCGACACAATGACTGAGTAAAT
>NZ_ANOG01000440.1 GCF_000346295.1 Rhodopirellula maiorica SM1
CGGCTAACGGGATTACACCCCATCTTTGCTGCCGACCAGCTTAACCGCTCAAGCTTCGATTCTTCCCAGGCACAATCTGTAGGCCCCAATCCCCAGGCCCCAATCCCCAGGCCCCCGATATCGAGGCCCCAGCCGTCAAGCGACGCGTTCCATCGCTGCTTGTGGAACAATCAAAACGGACATCGAGATTGGGAATTGGCGTAATGTAAAGATGCTCTCGCCCCGTCTCGGCCCACCGGCCGCATAACCATGGCACCCTTAACACGGCCGCAACGGTGCCCGCCGGCGCCCTCGCATTTCTGAGCCCGCGGATACAGCATCTGCGGTCTCGAAATCCGCTGCGGATCCCGCTTCGAGTGGGCTCACATCGGCGACGATTCTGGTAACCGAATCGTGCCTCATGTTTGTGCACAAAAAACAGGCATCTCTCTTCCAACATGCCCACCTCGCATGCTTGCGTGATCCTCACAGTAGCCTAACCGGAGCAACACGAAAACAAAAAAATAAACTTAAGTCATTGCCTGACTGGAACTTGCGAAACGAAAACAGGTGACCCAAACCCATTTGGCCCACCCCATGCTTAGACACATAAGCCAGCAAGAAGGCACTCCCACTTTCTCAGCGATACAGATTTCATCATTGAATCGAGTCAGTGGAGTCGCGGTGCTTTCCTGTAAGTGTTTGGCCCGTGAGTGATTGGCACCCTCGGGCGTCATTTCATCACTGGTTTAATGATTCAAGGTTCACAGAAAGAAGGCGGATTAATGATTCACGGCTTACGAACGCCAATGCTGTCGGTATTGGTACTTTTTGGCATGTTGTTGGGGAGCGGCATCGCGCTCGCGCCGGTCGCTTCAGCTCAGGATGAGTCTGCGGCGGTTACGGAAATTGCGGAAACGATCGGTGCGGGCGACGCCGCGGCCCCCAGCGAAGAAGCGGTAGTGGAAGAGGCTGACCTAGGAGTCGGTTATGCACTGGACAACTTTGTGTTGTTCATCTGTGCTGTCTTGGTTTTGTTCATGCAAGCAGGCTTCGCGATGGTCGAAGCCGGGCTGAACTCGGCCAAGAACACCGTCAACATTCTCTACAAGAATTTGATGGACTTGGCGGTCGGAGCGTTGTTGTTCTTCACCTTCGGCTTCTCGATCATGTATGCGGGCAGTTACGTGTCCGAAGCGAACGCTTATTTCAACATGCCTCACTACGGCATCTATGAATCGACAGCCGATCGCACGTTCAGCCCGCAAGTCGACTGGTTTTTCCAAGCCGTCTTCGCTGCAACCGCAGCCACGATTGTTTCGGGTGCAGTTGCAGGACGTATGAAATTTGTTGCTTACTTGGTCTACAGCGCACTGTTGACTGGTTTGATCTACCCAATCAGCGGCTTCTGGAAATGGGGCGGCGGATGGTTGATGCAGTTCGGTGAATTGACCGCCGATGGCTACAGCATGGGCTTCCAAGACTTCGCCGGTTCGGCGGTCGTCCACATGGTCGGCGGCTTCGCAGGCCTTGCGGGTGCGATCGTTCTCGGCCCTCGCTTGGGACGATTCACAACCGATGGAAAATCGGTACCGCTTCCTGGTCACAACATTACTTTCGCTGCACTTGGCGTCCTGATCTTGTGGGTCGGTTGGTATGGGTTTAACCCCGGCAGCCAACTTGCCTTCCAAAGCACGGGCGACATTGACGCCACGGTGTTGATCGCTGTGAATACCACGCTTGCCGCTGCTGCGGGTGTTGTCGTTGCAACCATGGTCAGCTGGGTCCTGTTTGGCCATCCCGATTTGACCATGAGCCTCAATGGTGCGTTGGGTGGACTTGTCGGCATCACCGCTTGCTGTGACTGCTTTACCAACGGATGGTCGGTCGTCGTCGGTGCCGTCGCCGGTGGATTGGTCGTGTTCGGCATCATGTTGTTGGACAAACTGAAAATCGATGATCCGGTCGGTGCATGGCCGGTCCACGGACTGTGTGGAATGTGGGGATGTTTGGCGATCGGCTTGCTTCCCAACACGCACTTGGCGGGTGGCAGCACGTCGCTGATGATCCAAGCGACTGGTGTCCTTGCTTACGCAGTCTGGGCATTTGTCACGATGTTCGC
>NZ_ANOG01000441.1 GCF_000346295.1 Rhodopirellula maiorica SM1
TCTGAGCATGCACTCTGGCTGGACGGGCTCGGGCAGGTCAAATACTCACCGCGTGGTCCATGGCCGCAGAAACCAGAGCATCAACAACTGTTGGTAAAAATGAAGTACGACGCCGAGTACGTGCTGTGGAACCCGATCGCAATACAGACGGACCGCAAAGGTTCGCTCAGTCACAAACAACTTGGCAGACAACTGACATCGCTCCGCTATTCGGACGGCACCCCCGTGCTGCGTGACGCGGCGTTGACCGGTGCGGAAATCATGCGTGAAATCGTGATCGAACTCGGAAAACTAGACGATGTCGCGTTTGAAGAACTGAATTACGAAAGCTGGTCCGAATCGAACCAACTCGCAGACGAAAACAATCCCTATATCTACAAGGCTGTGATGGATATTTTGCGACGACATGTTCGGTCGGTGGGTCCGTATGAGCTGCCTGTGGGGAAGCGGCCGATGGTAGCGGAGAATCCAAACGCGGATGCTTTCCCAGTCGGTTCGGTTTGGAATGGCAGCGATTCCGCATCCAAAGGTTTCAAGTTCACGGTGCTCGAGCGAGACCGAGGTCATTTCAAAGCAAGGTTTGAAAGCGCTCGCTGGGTTCGTGAAGTATCCGGAATCGCAAGCGACGAGGCCGTTTCCTGGAATAGCAATGACGTCCGCGTCATCAAGGGTAGCGCAGGTGGAGACAACCAAGGAGAGTTAGTCCGTGATGACCAGGGAATGCGAATCGACTTTAGATGGCGTGCAGGTAGCAATCAGGGCACATTCACACTCCGCAAGCAAGAGTGATTGGGGATTTGAGTGCGGCTTGCGAATCGGAGGAAGGCTGCGCCGCGGAGGACTGTGCCGGGGTCCGGGAAGGCGCCGCGTAGGGCTGCGTCGGGGTCCGACCTTGTATTCGGTGTTCCAGAGGGGTAGCATAAAAAGATGCTCTGTCTTGCGACGGAGGATTACCATGCCAAGCCTGCCCCGGATCCAGCTCCCTGGCGACAACTACCACGTCGTCACCCGTGGTGAGGGACGCCGCAAGCTGTTTCACGATCAAGGCCACTACGAGAGTTGGGGCCAAGGTTTGGTCTATCGAGCGTGGACAGTGCATCGAATCTGGTCCGCCGAGCGGGATGGCGGTACAAAGAGTCCTCGCGGTGGCGTGATGATGCTGCAAATATTGAACGGCAACGGCACCTGAACACCGAACACAAGTCCTGACACCGGCGAAGCCTTCGCATGTCTCAGGCGACAGAGGCTGCAATCAGAAAGATCAAAAAAGCAGAGTCACCTGTGTCTTCCTATTTCTGCCTTCATCTTTTTGTCAACCATTTTTTTGCCTGTGTTTGATCATGATCAGAGGCATTGTTTTTTTATTTACATACGCGCCTTTTACACTAACAGCA
>NZ_ANOG01000442.1 GCF_000346295.1 Rhodopirellula maiorica SM1
TCGCTCGCGTTTGATGCGTTGTTTGACAATCACGGCAGCCGCCGGAACGAGAGCATCTTGGACCGAGTTCGCGACGACGCTGTGTCGCTGAGCCACCGCGTTAGCTCGGCGGACAGGGCCAAAATCGAAGAGTATCTCAGCAGCGTTCGCGAGGTTGAAAAGCGAGCCGCGTCGATGCGAGCGGCACGCGACAAGGCCGCCGCGCGAGCCAAAGACAATGGCAAAACGATTGCGATGATGAAACGGCCCGACGATGGATTGCCCGAAGACATTCGCGAACACATGCGGTTGATGTGTGACATCGTTGCGCTCGGATTCCAGACCGACAAATCTCGCGTCGCCACGCTGCTACTGAACCGCGACTTGTCCGGATTGTTTTATCCGTTCCTCGATGTGCAAAGCACGCATCACTCGGCCTCGCATCGCGACAAGTCGGACGAGTATGAACGGATCTCGCGGTACTATTGCAGCCAATACGCCTACTTGGCCAGCAAGTTGGACGCGATGCCCGAAGGCGACGGCACGGTGTTGGACCATTCGTGTTTGCTGTTTATTTCCAGCATGTGGTCAGGCAACGCACACGATTCCAGCAAGGTTCCGGTGTTGTTGACCGGCGGCTTGTCCGGCGAACTGGAAACCGGTCGCGTCCTCGATTACATCGACAAGGGGGATGAGAATCGAAAGTTGTGCAGCTTGTACCTTTCGCTGATGGACCGAATGGACGTCAAACTCGATCACTTTGGCGACGCCGAAAACCAGCTAGCCGACCTGTAACCGCAGCAGCTGCATTCCGTCCACTACGATGTACGTAGTGGAACCGCGTTTTGACGCGAAATGGGAATGCCATTTTCCGAAATCTATTGACTTCAGAGCGAAATTCCTGCGTGACTTGGCAAAGCGACGCCTATAATCGGTGGGGTTGAGACGGCCCGAGGGAATAGTGGTCGATATTCGGACCGGCAATCCACGCACTTGGATTCTTCCCTCCTGGACTTTTCCCCAGCCTTTCATTCTCGGTGCCTCGCAAAGCGAGTGTCGAGAGCCCACCATGATTGCTGCCCAGGAGTTTTGCGAGTGCACTTCTCTGTTCGTGTTGTCCGTACCCTCGTCATGTTGATGGCGTTGACGTCCGCTTTGGACGCCAGCGAGCATGCGGTATTTTTTCGTGGGTTGAACTTGAATGGCCCCGAGGTCGTGATTGACGGCAACGTTTGGGAAGGACGCGACTCGAAAAACTACGTTTGCAAC
The DNA here is from genome assembly GCF_000346295.1 of Rhodopirellula maiorica SM1. Taxonomy (GTDB): domain Bacteria; phylum Planctomycetota; class Planctomycetia; order Pirellulales; family Pirellulaceae; genus Novipirellula; species Novipirellula maiorica. The sequence continues at coordinate 1,249 of NZ_ANOG01000442.1, forward strand.
GACAAAGCGTTTGAACAACAAAACGTCGCTCTGATCCCGTCGACGGATGCTGATCGAGCGAAGATGATTCGCAGCAGTCGATGGAACGGAAATCGCATCGAGCTAAAACATCTTCCTGGCGGCACGTTCACCCTGTTTCTGTACGTGTGGGAAGACAACAAATCCGAGACCTACGAGATTCGCGTCGACGGAAAACGCGTCGTTTCTCGTTTCCACAGCGGCAACGCCGGAACATGGAAAAAGTTGGGGCCGTGGTATGTCGATGTCCGCGACGGATCGATCGAATTGACCAGCAAGGGAGGTGCGGCGAATTTTTCCGGCATCGAACTGTGGCGTGGCAAGCATGATGGATCCAACGATCCACCGATCAGTGAAGACCAGTTGGCGTTCTTTGAAAACCGCATTCGGCCGTTGTTGGCCACGCATTGCTACGAGTGTCACAGCAGTGAAAGCGACGAGCTACAAGGCGGATTGTTGGTCGATTCGCGACCGACGCTGCATCGTGGTGGTGACAGTGGGCCGGCCGTGGTTCCCGGCGATGTCGAGCATAGTTTGTTGATCCAAGCGGTACGCTATGACGATGCGATGGAGATGCCGCCGGATAGCAAACTATCCAACGCCGAGATTGCCGATTTGGAAACGTGGGTCAAAATGGGGGCTCCCGATCCTCGTCACCAGGCGACCCGGTTCGTTCGCAAGAAGATCGATGTGGACAAGGCTCGTAGGCACTGGTCGCTGCGGCCGCTGAGGAATCCCACCCTACCCGAACCTCGCGATGCAAGTTGGCCTTACAACGAGATCGATCGGTTTGTCGCGGCGGAACGTGACCGGCATGGACTGGCGCCGATCGGTGACGCGGACAAACGAACGTTGATTCGGCGGGCCAGCTTTGATTTGACTGGTTTGCCACCATCGCCGGACGACGTTCATGCATTCTTGGCGGATGAATCCCCGGACGCGTTTGCCAAGGTTGTCGATCGGTTGCTCGATTCGCCCCACTACGGCGAGCGTTGGGGACGACACTGGATGGACTTGGTTCGTTATGCCGACACAGCCGGCGATAACTCGGACTATCCGATTCCGTCAGCCTACCGGTATCGAAACTACATCATTGATTCGCTGAACGCCGACAAACCATACGATCAATTCGTGCGAGAGCAAATCGCAGGCGATTTATTGCCTGCGGCCTCCGACACGCAGCGAAACGAGCAGACGATTGCCACAGGTTACTTGGCGATATCGCGGCGATTCGGTTCGGTTGTGAAGGACTATCCGCAACATTTGACGATCGAAGATTCGCTCGACAATATCGGTCGCACCGTGTTGGGGATGACGATCGCGTGTGCTCGATGTCACGACCATAAATTTGATCCGATCTCGCAAGACGACTATTACGGATTGTATGGCATTTTGGAAAGCAGCCAGTATCCGTTCCCCGGCATCGAACTCGATTCGAAACCGCGTGACTTTGTGCCGCTCGTTGAAAATGGCAAACCCACGAAGACGCTCGTGTATGCGATGAGCGAAGGAGACGCGGGCGACGCCGCAGTGCACCGACGTGGCGAGCCGCAACAACACGGCGATGTGATTGCTCGTCGCTTTCTCGAAGTGTTGGGAGGTCAGGTGTTGCCTGCGGAAGAGACTCGGCAAAGTGGCCGATTGTCGTTGGCGATGTGGTTGACTGCCGCCGACAATCCGCTCACCGCTCGCGTGATGGTCAATCGAATTTGGCAACATCATTTTTCAGTGGGGCTTGTCCAAACGCCCAGCGACTTTGGCATTCGTGGATCGCCGCCAACGCATCCCGAGTTGCTTGATTGGTTGGCGTCGCGTTTTATCGCCGATGGATGGTCGATCAAGCAGATGCACCGGCGCATCATGCTCTCTCGCACTTATCAATTGAGCTCACGTGGTGATGACAATACGGTCGCAATCCAAATCGATCCCAACAACGATTGGCATTGGCGGTTCAATCGTCAGCGTCTCGATGCCGAATCGCTACGTGACACGCTGCTGATGCTGAGCGGTGAATTGGATCTTTCGATGCCACGCGAACCGCATCCGTTTCCGCCATCGGATAAGTGGAAATACACTCAGCATCATCCGTTTCGTGACGTCTATGATTCGAACCGGCGGAGTGTGTATTTGATGATGGCTCGGCTGAATGCACGATCGTTTTTTACAACGTTTGATGGTGCCGATCCCAATGCCTGCACATCGCAGCGTGACAGCAGTGTGACGACCGTCCAGTCGTTGTACCTGATGAATGATCCCTTCGTTCATGATCGTGCCGAGAAGTTGGCGGTTCGCTTGCTGCACGACGACGCGGACTCCGGTGCCCGGATGGTTCGAGCATTTGAATTGATTCTTGGCCGCCCGCCCACCGACACCGAACGCATCGACATCACCCAATGGATGCGGTCAATGAACGATGTTCTAAAACAATCCGCAGGTATGCAATCGGCAAAATCCAAAGACGATCGCGAGCGAGAAACTTGGACCGCCTTCATACGATCGATGCTGCGAACCAATGAGTTTTTGTATGTTGATTGATCCAACCCACCCACGACTGACACGATGAATCGACCCCGCGTCACGCGTCGCAATTCGATCCGCTCGTTGATTGGCGGTTCCATTTTGTTTCCGGCCATCGTTTCCGAGTTGATGGCGGCGGAGGAGTCCACGTCGTTGTCGGCTGAGCCGTTGACACCGAAACCTACGCATTTTCCCGCCAAGGCCAAGCGGATCATCATGGTGTTCGCTACCGGCGGTGTATCGCACATCGATACGTTTGATACGAAATCTTCTGGCAATGGCCGCGACGGCAGCGGCAAAGACAAATTGATGGGCAGCGTGTTTCCGTCGAACGCGAACAAGCAATGTGGAACCGTTGTCAGCGATCTGTTTCCGCACCTGCGCGATTCGATGCAAGACATCTGTTTAATTCGATCAATGAAGTCGGCACATTTTGATCACACCGAAGCCGCGGTCGGGATGCACACCGGTTCGGCGACCTTCACACGGCCGAGCATGGGATCGTGGCTCAGCTATGGCTTGGGCACGGTCAACCAAAATCTGCCCTCGTTTATCGTCATCGCACCGCATCTGCCCTATGGGGGGACTCAGGTTTACGCCAGTGATTTTTTGCCAGCGTATCACCAGGGAACACGAGTGATCCCGGGCAACGAGCCGATCGCGAATCTGGCTGCCAAAACCACTCAGGAACGCATCCAGCAAATGGAGTTGGGGCTGGTTGATCAATTGAATCGTCAATATCTTGCCGGACGCAGTGACGATTCACGACTCGCCGCCCGGATCAAAAGCTATGAAACCGCGTTTCATATGCAGACCGCGGGGCCTGAAGCTTTTGACGTGCAGCAAGAGGACGACAAGACCCTCGGCATGTACGGTTTGAAGCGAGGTGACACCAAAAGTTTTGCTTGGCAATGCATCGTCGCCCGACGGTTAGCCGAGCGTGGCGTGCGGTTCATCGAGCTGGTCGACAGCGGTTCGCGGCCCAATTGGGATTCGCACGGCAACATGAAAGAGCATGTGCCACTCGCCAAAGCGGCTGATCAACCCTTGGCCGCATTAATCCGCGACTTGAAGCAACGCGGAATGTTCGAGGAAACATTGATCGTGTGGGCGACCGAATTTGGACGCACACCTACGAAAGAGGGTAAATTTGGACGCGGTCACCATGGCGATTGTTTTTCGATTTGGCTCGCTGGCGGTGGCGTCAAAGGAGGCATCGTGCACGGCGAAACCGATGACATCGGCAAATCGATCGTTCACGGACAGGTCGATGTGCACGATTTGCACGCGACCATTTTGAACCAGATGGGAATCGATCACACCCGGCTGACCTACCGCCATGCCGGACGTGATTTTCGGTTGACCGATGTCCACGGTCGTGTTGTCAAAGACATCTTGTTGTAGTGAAAGTCGCCAAAACTTTTGGGGAAATTACCTCGCCAACCGAAAAGCCTCGTATCGAGGTCGCAATTATCGATTGATCCAATGACGAAACACTTTTTCACGCTCTCTCTGTTTTGCTTCTTCACGATCTTTCTCGTAGGACAAACCGAGGCTGCGGAACTAAGCAGTAACCATCGTTCGTTCTTGAAGAGCTATTGTGTGCAGTGTCATGGGCCTGAGCAGCAGGAAGGCGAACTGCGACTCGATACGCTCTCGACCGATTTTGCGGACCCTCTGATTTCGTCGATGTGGGCGGAAGTGCTCAATTCCATCAACGCTCACGAGATGCCGCCTGAAGACGAAAAGCAACCGTCGATGGAAGCGGCAGCCGCGTTTGCGAAATGGCTCGAGTCCTCTCTCGCCCAAGCCGAGATTGCGAAACGAGCGACACGCGTGGTGCTGCGCCGGATGAATCGCGCAGAGTACAACAACACGATCCGCGATCTGGTCGGCGTCGATTTCGATCCTGCGGAGGCGTTTCCCGAAGATCCTCCGGCAGGCGGTTTTGACAACATTGGCGAGGCGCTGACCATGTCGCCGCTGCAAATGGAACTTTACTACTCCGCAGCGCGAACAATCCTTGATCATGCGCTGGTCGAAGGCGAACAACCTGCGTCGATCAAATGGCATTTTGAACCGGAGCAAAATGCGGAAGGGACCGATCGTTTGCGGGTCAAGCATGACGGCAACAACATCCTGCTGAACGATGGTGACAATACGACGGAGGGCGCGTTTACCGTCGTGCATCATGACGCATGGAACAAATCGATTGGATTTCGTGATTTCAAAGTCCCGTCCGCTGGTGAATACATCATCCGCATTTGCGCCGCTGGCCGAGTCCCCTCGCGTGCCGAGGTGGTTGCGTCGGCCAAGTCGATCCTGCAAACACGTCGTGATGAAGCGATTGCAAAAAAGCCTGGATCTGAGAAGCGTGAAACCGAACGGGTTGAGCGAGATTTATTGCACTTTCAAACCGACCGCATGTATGACTATGGACCACCCCGTGTCAAAGTCGCAATCAATCTCGGTGGCACACCGAAAGTGATCGGCGAGTTTGATGTCGCGGCCTCGCCGTCGGATCCGGCGGTGTATGAAGTACGCGCTCGCTTTACGACCGAGAAAGCTGGCGTGAAATTGAACAATGTCTACAACGTTCCACGCGTGTTAGAGAATTTTTGGATGCAGGATCGCGATGAGTTTGCGCGTCCCGAATTGCTTGTCGACTGGATCGAATTATCAGGTCCGATGTATTCGCAATGGCCGCCGGAGAGCCATGCTCGATTGTTGTTCGATTCGCCAAATAAAGACAAAGACGAAAACGCGTACGCGCGCGAAGTGATCCGGCGGTTCATGACGCGAGCGTATCGTCGTCCCGTGGACGATGGGGAAGTGGATGCAAAGCTTGCTCTCTATCGAAAATATCGCGAGCACAAGCCGACGTTTATCGAGGCGATCAAAGTGCCGCTTGCCGCTGTATTGGCGTCGCCTCACTTCTTGTACCTTGCCGAACCAGAAGCTGCGAGCGAGTCGCCACGTCCGCTGAACCAATACGAACTGGCGTCTCGGCTCTCGTATTTCCTGTGGTCATCGATGCCCGATAACGAACTGTTTCGGCTTGCCTCTCGCGGTGAACTCGCCAAGCCCGAAGTACTCGAGGATCAAGTCACTCGGATGCTTGCGGATTCGAAGAACGATGCGTTCGTCGAGAATTTTGCAGGGCAATGGCTCGGGCTTCGCAACGTGGGGGCGAACCCGCCCACGTCAACCTTGTATCCCAAATACGATCGTCATCTCGAAGTTTCAATGGTGCAAGAGACGGAAGCTTTCTTTGCCGAGATCCTTCGTCACGATGTCGATTCACGCCACTTGATCGAGAGCGACTTCGTTACGGTCAACGAGCGACTTGCCAGGTTCTATGGCATTGCGGGAGTAAAAGGCGATGCGTTTCGCCGTGTTTCGGTGCCAGCTGATTCGCATCGTGGCGGGTTGGTCACCCAAGCGTCGATCCACTGCATCACGTCTAACGGCACCCGTACGTCACCGGTGACGCGAGGCGTGTGGGTGATGAAAACGATGCTTGGTACGGATCCAGGATTACCGGTGGCCAACGTAGGCGAGATACCAACCAAGGTGCCTGGGATCGACAAGGCAACCGTCCGCGATCGATTGACCATTCACCGTCAGAACCCCGCTTGTGCTCGATGCCACAACAAAATCGATCCGCTCGGCTTTGCCCTTGAGAACTTTAATGCATGTGGTGAATGGCGTGACCAGGAAGGTCACGGATACAATGGGCGGATCGGCAAAAACGATCCGCAGATTGACGCAAGTGCGAAGATGCCCGATGGCAGCGAATTCATCGGCGTCGAGGGATTGCAATCGGAGTTGTTGAAAAACGAGGATCTGTTTCTCAGCGGATTGGCGTCCAAATTGACGACCTATGCACTGGGCCGCGAGCTTGGGTTTTCCGACCGAGACACTGTCCGTGACTTTGTCGCCACGATGAAACGAAATCAATACACATTGCGATCACTGATTGTGGCGATCGTTCAATCGGAAGCGTTTAAGACGAAGTAAGCTGGTTGATGACAGGCTGGGAAGCCTATCCCACATTTGGCTGTTAGGAACTTGATGATGAATTCGATCGCCCGCAAACCACTTTCACGCCGTACCGTTCTTCGCGGTTGTGGAGCCGCTATTGGCTTGCCGCTGTTAGAGGCAATGATGCCGCAAACCTTGCTCGCGGCACCGTCGACCTTCAAGCCACTATTACAATCGAACGTCAAGCCGACTCCGCGTGCGATCTTTTGCTACGTTCCCAATGGTGTGAACATCCTGGAATGGATGCCTGCAAATCGCGGTGCCGATTACACGCTCTCGCCTACGCTTGCAGCCGTTTCCGATCATCGGGCCGATTTGTCCGTGATCAGTGGGCTCGGCCATCCCAATGCCACTGGCGGGCATAGTGGTGCGGACACATGGTTGACTGGCGCCGATCTTCGCGCGGTCCCTGGCAAAGATTACTCGAACACGATCTCGGTCGATCAGTTGATTGCCGAAAAGGTGGGGGCGGCGACACGGTTCCCTTCATTGCAACTTTCCGATGGCTCGGGGACTGGAAGTGCGCTACATAGTCACACGCTTTCATTTGATCGTAACGGCACGCCGCTGCCCGCCGAGAACAGTCCCAAACGTTTGTTCGAGCGGCTGTTTGTCCCGGATGATGCATCGTCGCGGGCGGCGACGCTGCGTCGGTTCGCGGAAAAGCGAAGTATCCTCGATGACGTCGCGAGCGAGGCAAAATCACTCGCGAAGAAACTCGGACACTCGGATCAAAAGAAACTCAATGAGTATCTGGCGTCGGTCCGCGAAACCGAGCTTCGCGTACAACGACAAGTTGATTGGATCGATGTGCCAAAACCTGAGGTGGATGATCGCGGATTGCAACTGAACAGCCAGCCCGGCAACGCCCATGACCGCACGATGTGGATTGATGTCATGCTTGAAATTTGTTATCTGGCGTTCGTTACCGATACCACGCGAGTGATCTCGTTTGAATGGTCACGTGAGGCGGGCGGTCATGGTCCTGGTGGCGAGAACCATCACGAGCTATCGCATCATGGTGGCGACGCTGGGATGCTCAAAAAACTTGGCGTCATCGACCGTGGATTTTTGGAGCGACTCGGCCGCTTCCTGACGTTCCTAAAGCAGACCGAAGAAGGCGGTCGCTCGATGCTTGATCACACGATGGTGGTCTACGGTTCGGGGATGAACAGCGGCGAGCGAGGCGAACATTCACCCAAGAATTTGCCGCTGATCGTTGCGGGCGGCGGAGCATGGGGTTTGAAACACGGTCACCATCTTGCCCATGATCCCGATCGTCATCCGCCGCTATCCAACGTGCTGCTTACTGTGGCGCAAAAGATGGGGGTCCAGACCGATCAATTCCAAGACGCCACCGGCACGTTGACCGGGCTCGCTTGAGCGGAAACGGGGCACTTCATTATCCACTTGTTCCTCAGTGGTTCCCATGGACGTGTTCGAACAGCGATTTGGCGCGTGCGATGACTTTGGGTTCACCGTCGGTACGATACGCTCCTTCGCCTCCTTGTTTGCGGCCACAGGTGTATTTTAGCCACACATTGGCGTGACCGAATAAGCCGCTGTAGTCCATCCCCCAAGTGCCTTCGCCGTAACCATCGTCCGCGTTGGTTTTACGGTCGCGTCCTCGGTGCAAGAGACCCGGATGCAAATCGGGGACTTTGGTGAACGCCGCTCCGCCGCCGACGTACCAAGCACTGTACTTTTTGTTGGGGCTGCATTTGGCCCAAGGTGCAACGCAATGAGGGTTCCCGGCACGAGCACAATCATTCATCCGATATCGCTTGGGCGGGCAATCGCCACGATTGACGTCGCCCGGTTGCTCGTGCTTGGGTTTGCGAGGATGTCCCGGATCTTGGCTGATTCCGTGATGCGCCGTATCACCGTGCCGATGAATATTCGCATGCCCATGCCCGTGCCCGTGCTCGTACTCGTGCTCGTACTCGTACTCGTGCTCGTACTCGTGCTCGTACTCGTGCTCGTACTCGTGCCCGTGCCCGTGCCCGTGCCCGTTGGATAACTCGTAATCCGCTGGGGCTTTGGCGACCGCTGTGGAAACTGCGGTTAGCGTGATCGCGAAACCCAACGCCGCGAACGTGATCGATCGAAGTCGATTCGAGATACTCATCATCTATCCGTTTGGCAAGAAAACAAAAAGCCTTGCCAAAAGGATCGGCACAATCGCACCACCTTGCCGCGGGGAATCCGGTCATCCATCACAGCTGGAAAAACCGGCAAGGTTTACCGTGCCTCAGCTAGCAAATGGATTTCGATTGAATTTCTGGAACGGCAACCGCACACCGCCGACAACGTATTGATCGACACGGATCGAGGCGTTGGGATCAAATCCTTGTTGCCCGGCAAACGTGACCACATCGTCTTGATCGACCCCATCACCGCTAACGCCAAATCCGCCAACGAGCGTCGTTCGCGAATCGCCGATGTACAGCGGCGAGCTGCCAGGGAAAAAGACGACACCGTTTTGGTTGGCAAGTGGTTGCACTTCATCGCTGCCCGCCACGATGACCGCGTCGCCTGGGTCGCGGAAGTTGCGGCTCGGGTTGAAGGCATCAAATGCTAGGAAGCTGTCGGTCGTTGCACGGCCGTAGACGTCAAAGTCCAGTGGTTGGTCGTTGACGACATTCTCGGCGGTGACCGGATTGATTCCCGCGGTTCGCAGGATGCTGTGCGGGGCGATCTGTTGGCATTGCCCTGGTTTTTGATCACACAGATCCGCGGTCGGATCGTTTTGCAATCCACCGGCGAGCGACGGATCGACGTTGGATCCGGTCGGATAGCGAGGTTCGACAATAAAACGGAAGGTGCGATTCGTCAGTGCGGTGCCCAGCGGTACGGTATCGCCCGATGAGTTTTCCAGCGACTGAGTAATCGGTCCAAACATGTCGTCGCCGTTAAAGTCGATGCGGTCGACCGCTTGCAAGGCATCGGCGTCGGCGTAGTAGGCAGTGTTGCGAGCTTTGGCGATCGACACGTCAATCGAAAAGACGGTCGCATCGGGCATTCGGTACAGCCCCAGCAGTTCGCCGTTGGTATCAGCGACGGCAAGTACCATGCGAGTTTTCGCACCGGGGCGGAAATTATTGTCGATATCCAATCGAATCGCCGCCCGCGTGCGGTCGGCTTCGTTGACACCGGTGAGGATAATCTGCTCGACTCGCTCGGCGGTCAATTCGGTATCGACGGCCGAGTCATGCGGTGCCACCAACCAGCCTTCGGGAACCGCTTGGCCGACCAGCAAAGTGTCGCCATCTGCGTTGACGACCTTATTTTCACCCGAATCGCTACCTCGAGCAAAGGAGCGCCCGACATTGATCAGACGATCGATACCGGGTTGACGAAAGGATTGATCGGGATGCGGTCCATAGATTTCTAACGTGATACCGACGAGGTCAATTCGACCAGTAGGCAAAAAGAAATCGGGAAGCGATGGCAACGCGTTATTGAATTCACTCAAGTCGCGAACGAACGCCGAGGGACCGACCAGCCCGGTGCCGGCGGCGGCAATCAACGCTGTGAATTCGGCTTCGAGCACCTTCGACGCATTGGTTCGTTCTTTCTCGGTTTGAGCGACGCCGCCACGTTCGCTGGCGTGCTGGAACCCTTGCTCGTAAGTGGCATAGCCGTCTTCACCCGGAAAGAAAACGCCGATTCCGCCGACCAAGTTGAATGATTCGCTCAGCGGGACGTTGGGCGTTGAACCATTAGGATTGGTGACTGCTTTGTAAAGCGGAATACCGCCGGGCAGCGTGGCGACGCCACGTGATTGGCTGTCGAGGAACGTTTCGGTTGCGACGCCGTAAGACTCGGGCCAAGTTTGAAAGAATTCGTCGGCATTTCGCGGCACGTACGCAGGATCCGCGTTAAAACGAGAACCGAGTGCAAAATCGTCTCCCTCGATATGAATGCCCGCGTCGTCGACGAACGATTCCGTCGTCCCGTCGGCACCGGCGTGCAACTGGCTGTCGCGGCTTTGATGTTCAATCGCAAACAAGTCGACTTGTGGGGCAAAATTCACTTCCGGCGGAAAGTGACCGCCAACCCCGATCGGTGCGACAAAGCCGGGGCCACGATACGCGGGATCGTCGCTGATCGGTGATGATTCGACCTCACGCTGCGTGACCGTCGATTGGCTGATGAAGCGAACCGTGCGGCTGGTCAGCGGCGCGGCATTGCTGCTAAAGAATGCCGCGGTGCGGGCTTTGGCTACCGCGCCGTCGATCGCGAACGCGAGTTGTTCGGGATCGTTCTGTAGATCCGAATTGACACCGTCTTCGACCCGGACGCCAAGAATTTTGCCGTTGCGATCGACCACCGCAATGATCGCATCGGTGCTGCTGGTGGCCATCGAAGCACGTTTTAGCAGCGTTTCGACATCACTTGCTTCCAACAAATTTTGGTCGCCGAGACTTTCGGCGGCGTTGAGTGACGCGAAAAACTCGTCGTTGGCGGCTTGGAACACCCCGTCGCTATCGACCTGTGCCGCTTTGGCGATATTAGCAAAATCGGCCGTTGGCAATTCCGCGACCGCAGCGGATTCACCGATGCCCATCCGATTCAGATGATTGATCACAACCAGTGCGTCGAGCGCGCTGACATGGCCGTTGTTATCGACATCGACCATGGACTGCGATGTCGCGTCCGCTTCGGTTTCGGCGAGCGTGGTGGCTTCGTCGACGCCGTTGAATCGCTGCAGATAATTGACAACTACCAACGCATCAAGTGTAGACACATGCCCATCGACGTTCACGTCGGCTGGCAATTGGTCGTTGTGTAACCCCAGCACATCGCCGCCGGCCATCAGGTGACGCGACTCGAGTCGCTCGGCCAATAAACGCCGTTTGGATTGGCGGCGACCAAGGGATGAAACTGTCATACGATTCACGATTACTCGCCGCAAAAAAACGGGGGAAAGCGAACAGGATGGATGAGGGCACGTGCGAAGGGCTATCAAATGCTGCCTCCCCCCTCATCTTACTTCGGATGACAGACGAAACGAGGCAGATTGCGATTTTGCTTTCCCAGACAACCCGAATAATCCGCACGATTTCACCAAACGGCACAAAGCGAACCCCCACTTTCGGCCGATAACTTTAGCGAGCGAGTTGGGTGAAGGGGGCAGACACAGCCTGGTAGCACCCTCCGGAAATCATTGCTGAGGCGAGTGAAGACGACTGAACAAATATGATGGATCTGCGGGGAATCACGATCGCCATCGCTTTGACCCTGGTTGGGGGCGGAGTCAGTTTGCGCGCTGACGAAGGCGTTGATTCCCCAGCCATCGCCCATACGACACTGCGAGAATTGTTGAATTCCGGCAGAAACGACTCGGCCGCACAGGCGGGCGGTACAGTCCAGCTCGAGATTGTCCCGGATCGACAGGCTGCAGCACCGCAGCAAACCGAGAAGCGGCTTGCCCCGTTGCCAGAGAATGGTGAGCCGAGTTCGCCGAGTTCGTTCCGAGATTTGCTGAGCAATACGGTCCGCCAAACGTCCGATTCGATCATCAAGGAAATTCGGCCCGATGCGGATTCAAGCGGCGTCGATCCATTCCAGGACGACGATCCTTTTCAGGACGACAGGTCATTTCAGGATAACAGGCCGATTCAGGATGATGGGGAATTGGATGCGGACATCCGACCCGATGTACTGCGTGATCCGCTCGAACCTGGACTCGAATTGCCGCGGATCAATTTAGATCGGCTCGACGATACCAATCCACTTTACGTTGCGGCTCGTGATGCCCCCTATGGGTTTACGGGACCCAGCGGCGTGCTGCCGACCGAGTATCAAACCAGCAGCCACTTTATTCCGGTCGAGGATCGATGGAGGTTGGGGCAACCCAACGCCGACCGCTACGGGAAAGGGCATCCGGTCAACGACGACTATTTGGGCGTCGAAGGGGCGTTTTGGGATCCCTACAACCAAAATGTGCTCAAGGGCGACTATCCCATCATCGGTCAGCATACGTTTCTGAAGCTGACGGGCAAAAGTCTGACGCTGCTCGAAGGCCGTCAGCTGCCGACCCCGACGACCCCGTTCGAATCGACTCGCAACCCAGGCGCGGTCGGATTCTTTGGGGATCCCGATTCGTTTCTCGCGGCTCAGTACACCTCGTTTGCGATCGATCTGTTTCACGGCAACACCTCGTTCAAACCCAACGATTGGCGAGTTCGGTTGAACTTGGTTCACAACGTGAATCACTTGGTGGCAGATGAGCTTGGCGTCGTCAGCCCCGATGTTCGCGACGGGACGAGCCGTCATCGAGACGATTTCGCGTTGGAAGAATGGTTCTTTGAATCCAAAATTTCGGATCTCAGCCCCTACTACGACTTTGCTTCGGTCCGTGTCGGCAGCCAGCCCTTTGTCAGCGATTTCCGTGGTTTCATCTTTGCCGATATTAACCGTGGTGTTCGGCTGTTTGGAACGCGGCACAGCAATCGCGATCAGTTCAACTTGATGTGGTTCGACCAAACCGAAAAAGAAACCAATAGCTTGCTGAACGTCATCGATGACGATCGCAACCAAAATACTTGGATCGCCAACTACTATCGCCAAGACTTTCTCTACCCTGGTAACACTGCTAGCATTTCATTTCATGCTAACCATGACCGGGCGTCGTTTGAGTTTGACAAGAACAATTTTCTGGTTCGTCCCGATCCCGTGGGCGTTTTCCAGCCGCACGATGTTCGCTCGTATTATTTTGGTGTCGCGAACAACGGCCACATGGAACGGATCAATGTCAGCAGTGCATTTTATTACGTGTTCGGCCGCGATGATCTGAATCCGATTGCGGGTCGCGAGGTCGATATTAGTGCCTATATGGCTGCGATCGAATTGTCGTATGACCGCGACTGGGTTCGTTTCCGCACGTCGTATCTGTTCAATTCCGGCGACAGCGACACCAACGACGAACAAGCGACGGGATTCGATGCGATCTTTGCGAATCCAAACTTTGCCGGAAATGAATTTAGCTACTGGGGACGTCAAGGCATTCGGCTGTTCGGCGTCGAGTTGACCAACCGCTTGAGTTTGAATCCGAGCATGCGGCAAAGCAAATTCCAAGGGCAAACCAACTTCGTCAATCCTGGTTTGCACCTGTTTAACCTAGGTTTGGACGCCGACATCACCCCGCGACTGAAAACGATCAACAACTGTAACTTTCTCTGGTTCGAAGATACCTCATCACTGGAAACCTATCTGTTTACAGGCGAAGTCAACAAATTCATCGGCACCGATATTAGCACTGGCCTCGAATACCGTCCGCTGCTAAATAATAACATTCTGTTATTGGGTGGGCTCGCGACACTCATTGGCGGCAATGGATTGGAAGACCTATACCAGAATCTCGACGGTGAACTCCGCAACCACGTGGCGGGCTTCGTCGAACTGGTCCTAGAGTTCTAGCTAGCAAACACGCTGGCAGTGATTGGGTGAATGGATTGATGAACTGCCGACGTATCTTTCAGCTGACGTTTCTTGTATGTCTGGCGTCGTCATCGGCTGGTTGGGCGCAATCACCGCAAGAACGAATCGCGACGCTTCGTGACTTTCTGAAATCGAGTCGACCATCGGAATCGGACCCCCCCGCAGCGAATTCCCCCGTAGCGAATTCCCCCGTAGCGAATTCCCCCGTAGCTCAAGTTGCCGCGACGGATTCGATTGCCACGTCGGTTGTCACTGCGGCTCCACCGAACATCCCACCTGAAAACATTCCGGCACAGAAAATCCCGTTTCCTTCGGGCAGCTATCATGGCAAACCTCGCGTGGCCGGAGCGAGTGAGCCTGGGATTGGCCGCCGCGGCGAGGATCCTTGGGATTTAGCACGTCGACTTGGGATCGCCGACAACGCGTCTTATCCGATTCCCGAGGATCTTCGGTTTGACGATCTCGCTCGCCAAACCGCCGCCGATGCGCATGCGAAAAGCGTCGGATGTATCCATTGCCACACCGATGTCGGCCACATGCATCCGGTGAACTCGATCCAAATCGGGTGTACCGATTGTCACGGCGGCGATGCCACCGCGACCGACATCCGCACCGCCCACGTTTGGCCTCAGTACGGACCGGCCTGGAAAGACTCGGCCAATCCGGTTCGCAGTTACACAATCTTGAACCACGAATCGCCTGAATTCATCCGATTTATGAATCCCGGCGATTTGCGAGTCGCGCATATTGCCTGCGGTCAATGTCACCCCAACGAAGTGCTTCAGCTTCGCAAGAGCATGATGACCAATGGTTGTATGTTGTGGGGCGCGGCACTTTACAACAATGGTGCCACGGGCAACAAGCGAGCCGAGCACGGCGAATCGTACAGCATGAATGGCAAGCCACAGATCATGCAAACCGTACCGCCGCCCACTGAATATGAAATGCGTCACAAAGGCGTGTTGGCGTCGCTGAATCCATTGATTCCGTATCAGGTCAGCCAGCCCGGCAATGTATTGCGGATCTTTGAACGCGGCGGTCGTTTTCGTCCCGAGATCGGTATCCCCGAGCGACTCGAGGAACCGGGCCGTCCTCGTGAACGATTGAGTTTGCGTGGGCTTGGTACCGAAAACCGGACCGATCCGGTTTACATCGGCCTGGCTAAGACACGGCTGCTCGATCCGACGTTGAATTTCCTTGGCACCAACGACCATCCCGGCGACTATCGCAGCAGCGGTTGCAGCGCTTGCCACGTTTTGTACGCCAATGACCGCAGTCCCACCGCCAGCGGATTTTTGGCCAAATACGGAAACAATGGCACTGCGGCAGCCGAACGCGACGAATGGGTCAAATACATCGATCCGACCATTCGCAAGGACCAACCCGGCCATCCGATCCAGCACAAATTCGAATTGCGAATGCCGACGAGCCAGTGCATGGTGTGTCACATTCACCCGGGCACCAACGTGTTGAACAGTTATCTCGGTTACATGTGGTGGGATAACGAAACCGATGGCGAGTTGATGTACCCGGAAGAACAAAAACATTTGACCGCCGAAGAATACATGCGGGCAACCGAGCACAATCCGAACGAAGCAGCCGCTCGCGGGCACTGGAGCGATCCTGAATTTCTAGCCAACGTCAGCGATCTGAACCCCCATTTGCGTCACACCCAATTCGCCGATTTCCATGGCCACGGCTGGGTGTATCGAGCGGTGTTCAAGAAAAACCGTCACGGTACGTTGTTGGATTGGAAGAACGATCCGCTACCGGATGTATCGACCGAACAACTGCAAGAGGCGGTTAAACCGTCCACGCCGACCGAGCAACAAGTTGGCAGGTGCCGCCCCGACGCCCCGGTTCACATGCAAGACATCCACATGGAAAAAGGGATGCACTGCGTCGATTGTCACTTCTATCAAGACAGCCACGGCAATACGAAATTGTACGGCGAGGTTCGCGCGGCGATCGAGATTCAATGTATCGATTGCCATGGTACCGCCGAAGAATCGTTGGTCGAAAAAGTCGACAAGCAACTCGAGGCCGGCGAAGTGGCACGCCTGCCGACCAGCGGTCCAGCGGCACCCCAAGGGGGGACGAATCTGTTGACGCTCAGCACGACTTTTGACAAGCCCCGTTTCGAAATCCTGCGTGAACCTGGTAAACCGCCACGGTTGATCCAACGCAGCACCGTCGAACCGGACCTGTATTGGGAAGTCAAACAAACCGCCGACACCGTTCGCCCGGACCATCCCGACTACAACGCTCGCTCGCATGCAGCCAAAACGGTGCGAATGGGTGCCGATGGACGTCCGACTTGGGGTGGAACGACTAAAGATGATCTGTTGGCGTGTGCCCACCGCAATGAAAACATGTCGTGCATCGCTTGCCATAGCTCGTGGAACCCCAGTTGTTTCGGTTGCCACTTGCCACAGCGAGCGAACATCAAGTCGCCGGAACTGCATAACGATGGCGACGTCACTCGAAACCGGACTAGCTATAACTTTCAAACGTTACGCGACGACGTCTTTATGCTCGCTCGTGATGGTACGGTCACGGGAAATCGAATTGGACCGGCTCGTAGCAGTTGTGCGATTCACGTGACCAGCTACAACGCCAACCGCGAGGCAATCTACACCCAACAGCAAACGATTAGCGGCGACGGATTGAGCGGCATTGCGTTCAGCACCAATGTGCCGCATACCGTTCGCGGGGGTGCCGGATTGATCAATGAAACCGATCCTGGCCACGGCGGCGTTTATGAAACCAAAAGCTGTACCGATTGCCATCTTTCGGCCGCCAACGACAACAACGCGATCATGACTCAGCTGTTGATGCAGGGCACAGGGTACACCAACTTTATTGGCAAATACTGTTACGTCGCCGCCGGCGAACATGGTTTCGAAGCGGTTGTGGTGACCGAGAACACCGAGCCGCAAGCGGTGATTGGTAGCTCGCTGCATCAGCTTGCCTATCCCGAAAACTACGAAGAGCATCTCGAACATGACCGTGAACTCGAACATAGTCACGAGCATCCTGGTCGCGATATTTTAGAAACCCTCTCGCTGCGTTATCGCAAGCCAGAGATTTTGGATCTGCAACACCGAGGCGAGTACGTCTATGCCGCTTGTGGTGAAGGTGGCTTCCGCGTTTTCGACATCGCGTTCATCGATCACAAAGCATTTAGCGAGCGGATCACGACCGCACCGGTCTCGCCGCTGGGACAACGGTTCTATGTGCGAACCAAACACGCCACCGGCGTAGCCGCACCGAGCACCATCGCACCCGATCCGACTCGCAAACAAGACCCGGCGAATGAAGAATCGGCGATCCATCCTCTGTATGCCTACATCTACGTTTCCGACAAAGAAGAAGGTTTGATTTTGGTCGGTGCCGGTACATTACTTGACGGCAATCCGCTGAACAACTTTTTAGAACGAGCCTTGACGTTCAATCCCGATGGGATTTTGGACGGAGCCGAGTCGATCTCGATCGTAGGAACCTATGCCTACATTTGTTGCGAAGCAGGATTAGTGGTCGTCGATTTAGATGACCCCACCCAACCCAAGGTCACCAGTGTGATCGGGCACGAAGAGCTTGAGCACCCACATCGCGTTGCGGTTCAGTTCCGCTATGGATTTGTCACCGACAAAGAAGGGGTGAAGGTGCTTGATTGCACCGATCTGAGCCATCCGCATGTGGTTCATCATGTGCCGCTCGAGGACGCACATGGCATCTATGTCGCGCGGACTTACGCTTACGTGGCGGCTGGGAAACATGGGCTCGCCATCTTGGATGTCGAAAATCCGCTTCGTGCATACGTCGATCAAATCTACGACGCGAATGGTTGCATCAATGATGCTCATGATGTCCAGCTCGGGATTACCAACGTCAGCCAATTTGCCTACGTCGCCGATGGCAAGAATGGGTTGCGAGTGATCCAGTTGACAAGTCCCGAGGTGCATGGAAACGACGGCTTCAGCCCTCGACCGCAACCGTATTTGGTCGCCAGCTATAAGTTGCCCAAGAACGGGCATGCATTGGCAATCAGCCGTGGGATCGACCGTGATCGCGCGGTCGATGAAAGCGGCAATCAGATCGCGGTCTTTGGCCGCATCGGAGCGCGGCCGTTAAACAAGACCGAGGCCGAGAAGATGTATCGCCGTCCCGATGGCACGCCATGGTTCACCAGCGACGATATCTTTGACGAAAAGGTCTTCGATTTCCCTGAGGACTTGGGCGGCGTCCGCTTCCGAATCTCCGACTAAGCAGGTAGACAGGAATCATTGGGTAAAATCCCGTTAGCCGTTTGGACGCTAGCGGCTTGTTGATTTAATCGTACGATGGACTTCCAAGTCCGTCGAATACCCCCATGACAGGCGCGGCAGTCCATCAGCCACCCCTTGCCATAGGAAACTTCATTAAATCAACAGGCTAGCCCCGGTTCAATGTCGGAACCCTGTCTAGCGGCTTAGCTTTATTCGTAGCGAAAGTCGCCAAGACTTTCGACCCTTGCAATCCGAGGGCCGTCAGACCAATGCCATCTACTTTGGCACCCATTGGGTGATGTTCGAGTAGTGGGATTCGCCAGAATTCCCGTATTTATTGTTGAAGCAGCATGAACTCTGGCGAGTCCCACTACGTCAGGCATTTGCTTTGTATCCCGGTTTAAGCATCCCAGTTTAAATCGAGTTGCGTTACCGATCCGATCACTATTTGTGTTCGAAAACGAACACGGGATCGACGACGGTTTTCTTGTGCGTTAACGCGTCCACCACTCGGCCTAACAACAACACGCTCGGCGTATCGTCGGCATTTTTGTAGACCAGCGATGCGAGTTCTTTGGCAGATCCCGCAAGGTCACTTTTGTGATAGCAGTCCAACGCCCGTTCATAACTCAGCCGCATCTGTTGCCAATTCGGATTGGCGTCGGGATTCAGTTCGAATAGCGTGACGACTTCGTTGATCCCCAGCGGTTTGACGTCCGCCAAGTGACGTGTTTGCAGCACAATCTCGCTCGCTGCTCCTTGGCACTTCTCGACTTCGTTGAGTGTCGACGAGGTCAGAAGGACTCGCACCCCAAATGCTTTCGTCATTCCTTGCACTCGGCTCGCAACGTTGACGGTGTTACCAAGCGGGCCGTATTTGAACTTGACCTTCGACCCGGTATTGCCAACCTGTGCGACACCGGTGTTGATACCGATACCAAAGCCGAACTGGTCGCTGGTGATGTCACTCCACTTTTGACGAAGCGGCTCGATTTGTTTCAGCATCAAACTAGCCGTGCGACACGCTCGCAGCGCATGATCGGGTTGTTGCGCGGGGGCTCCCCACATCGCCATCAATTCATCACCAATGTAATCGACCAAAACGCCGTCGGTTTCGATCACACATTGGCTGAGTTCCGTCATCACATCGTTGATCCATTCGATCGTACGTGCGGGGCCGACTCGTTTGGATACGGCACTGAAACCGCGGATGTCACAAAACAAAACGGTGACATCGGCGTCACGTCCAAGCAGCAGATTTTCGTTTTTTTCGAGTCGATCGGTTACCGCAGGCGAGAAAAACTGAGTCAACGAAGCTCGCAACGATTCTTCGTGTTGGCGTGCCAACCCCGAGGCGACTGCGCTCGCCATCACTTCTAATAGCGTGGCTTCCAGTTCGCCGATCGGCTCGTTACTGCGTTCGTCCACCACGCGGCGGTCTCCGTAGACGACCCCAATGATCTCGCCTCCTTTGCCGAACATGGGGGCGGCAACGGCGCGATCCAAACTGATCATCGACGAACCCG
>NZ_ANOG01000443.1 GCF_000346295.1 Rhodopirellula maiorica SM1
GTCACCCTAAGCCGGACGTTCTCCTCAGCGGCCGGATCCCACACACCAAGAGGGTGCCTTACGGCGCACGGCTCACCGTTGCGGTTTGAATTAGTCTGACTTTAAAGTGCTTCGTTTGACCGTTAGCCGATAGACGCACGCTAGCGGACGCGAGTTCGCCTTCGGTGGACTGCGAAACAATTAAATTAACTAGCGGTCAACCGAGCCTGCCCGATCGGCGGCCGGATGCTGCAGCCGACTAATCCTGCTTGACCGCTGGGCGTTTTCGGGTTGGGTAAGTAAACTTCTTGGCATGGCAATCACCAGTCATGTTATCGTTCTGTTAGCGAAGATGTTCAGTGGTTTCACGGTGCGGTGGGTCGACTGCCAACCGGACACCTGCCAACGCATCTATTTCGCTAACCACACCAGCCATCTCGACGCGGTCGTGTTATGGTCCGCTCTGCCGCGCGAAGTCCGAGCGGTCACCCGCCCGGTTGCCGCCAAAGACTATTGGTCGGGCGGATGGGTCAAACCCCACATGGCGAAAGCGTTTAACGCGATGTT
>NZ_ANOG01000444.1 GCF_000346295.1 Rhodopirellula maiorica SM1
GTTTGTGAGAAAGATTGGGGACAAACGGATTGCTGCATTACCAGATCCCCCCGTTTCGCGAAGCGAAATCGGAGCAGCTAGGCTAGTTCTAGTGTGACCAACGATCACGCCATGACGGTTCGGGGTGTCGGCGTCCGGCGAGTGACAACCCGATTGCGATCCCCGTGATCAAGCCGACTCCTAAAGCAGCTACCACGGACTCAATCGGTCGCTGCGACAGCACCTCAGCCGAATGCTCATAGCCCTCGCGTGCTCGGCGAGCGACCTGTTCGTAGCCTTCCCGCATCGACTCGCTGGCGTTTTCGGCATACTGGGATGCCATCTCAGAGTACTGCCCGGACGTCGAATCACAGTTTTCACAGGTCTCACTCAAAAAGGCCTCCACCTGCTCGCGGCCTTGACCTGTTTTTTGCTGGATCAGCCCGATCAGCTGATCGGTGTCGCCTTCGACCTGACTCAGTTCGTCATCGGTGATCTGACCATACTTTTTCTTCACTTCGCCAGTAATTGAATTCCATTTGCCGCTAATTTCTTGTTTCGTAACCATGAGTCACCTGTGATGAGAAAGTGGGTGTTTGTGGATCTTGCGTTAGCAAACCGCGCCGCCATTGCTAACATTTCACGACGATGTTTTCCGAAGGGACAGTACGCTCTACTCTTAAATCCCTCGCAACACCATCGGGTTCACCCTTATCAACAAATGCAATTGGCGTACCGATACACGGTCCAGACTTTGGCTGGCGGATCAATTTGCCAGGATTTGATTGACGTCAGCAACCAAATGAAATCGCCGGATTCGCGAATCGACGGCGAATGCACGATAAACAATCAGTGTGGATCTCTGCCGCACACCTGTGGCAAGTCAAACCTCGCTGTGAACACCACTCAGGCGGTCGAGACAGCGGGCGGCTGCTCGGCATTCGGTGATTTTTGCACGTCGGCTGCAGTGTTCGCCCACACGTTTTGAGATGTCAAATTGGTGTTGCCGGTAATGGTCGCGATCGACACATCGGCGGCATCACGCCCGACACCAATACGTACGAGTCCACGGATCGGTGCCAATCCCGTTGGATCGAACAAATACCATTGGCCACCGAGATAAGCTTCGACAAACCCGTGAAAATCCGGTGGCTGCAAATCGACGGCGTATCCTGCGACGTAGCGTGCCGGGATGCCAATGCCTCGACACAGTGCGATCGTCAGATGAGCATAGTCTCGACACACGCCCGTCCGCTGCACCAACACGTCGGCTGCTGTGGTGGTCGCATTCGTGCTGCCGGGGGTGTAATCGAGATGATGATTGACCCAATCACAAACCGCTTGGACACGACCAAAACCTCGGTCAAGTGTGCCGAACTCTTCGAATGCGAAACGCAACAAAAGGTCGCTCTCGCAATATCGACTTGGATTGAGATAGGTCAGCACGTCCGGCGGCATTTCCGAGACATTCGACTCGTTCACTTCGGTCGACGGGTCGACCTCGGGCGACAATTCGACTGTCGCACGATACTTGACCGATAATTTGCAAGGATCCACGACGATCCGGTGCAACCGATTACATCCATCGCCGATGCGATATTGTTCCACGCTTAACTTGGGATCAAACGTTAGTTCTTCGGAAACCACGTTTTGATGTGCCGTGGTCGCCGCGGCGATCTGCAACAAAAATGTACTCGGAGAACGGACGTCATAAAGCAGGTCACTCCCCACATCCACTCGTAACATTGTTTAGCTCTTATTTAGAAAACGAACTTTAGAAACTTGTATTGGCAAACGTTGCCACGCAATCGGAACTAGGAAACGCTCAGCAGGTGTTCTATCAAGGATAACAACTTATCCATCTCCACCGGCTTGGTGTGATATTCGGTGCACCCCGCTTCGATGGCTCGCTCGCGGTCACCTGCCATCGCGTGAGCCGTCAATGCAATCGACCGGCACTGTGATACCTTGCTCGCGAATC
>NZ_ANOG01000445.1 GCF_000346295.1 Rhodopirellula maiorica SM1
CGCCGTATCGACCGTCGTCGCGTTTGCCCTCCATTCATGGCTAGGGCGGATGCTTCTGGGGATGTCGTGTTGCACGGGTACGCGCACGTTGACATCCACATCCACGTTATGGCCGAGTCAGATCAGCCATCACGATTTGATGTGGAATGCCAGCAAACGTGGGCTGAAACCCGGTAATCCGCTGTGCCATCTACAAGTGGCGATAGCGGCGGATTATCCGGCTGGTATTGGCAGAGGCTAAATCCCCTCTTTCCGTACCCGGTCAGTGCCCCGATGGACGCCACGGCGATGCCGTTGGCATTCGAGGCTCTCTGACCGCCAAAGCTGGTGACACCTCCGCGAAGTTTCGCGAGTCGTCAAATTCCGTGTAGCGAATTTGGTCGATTCACGAAGCGATCCGGCGATTGTTTCCCTCGTTTGACCAAGGAAATTTGAGCGTTTTCGTTCTGTTCTTTGATCAAACGCCCCAGAACCGAATCAGACCTTGGCATTGCTGCATCCCTACCCCGTGGTCATTTCCACGCGGACAACCGTGATGCAGAGCCACAACCACCTTTCCTCTGCGATCCCAGAAAAAGATCGCTGCCGTGCGTGGTTGATTTTCGGAAGGACCGAAAACATGAACATCACTGAAAATAGCTTCCTCGACATCAACACCCCGCTCAGCACGGCGACTGTGGCCGAACTCGTTTTGGCTGTACAAAACGGCGACCAAGATGCCTTCGGCGAATTGTTCGAGAGGTACCGAGGCGGAATTGTCGCATTGGCAATGCGTCGTGTTCGCAACGCTGACGAAGCCGAAGAACTCGCACAGGACGTCTTTATCCAAGCGATGCAAAAGATCGACCAATTGCGAGTGCCGGAGGCGTTCGGTGGCTGGTTGCGCCGAATCGTGCATCGTATGGCGATCAATCGCATGACGCGAAATCGAACCGCCATCGCCTGCGATCCCGAAACGCTCGAAGCGACCTGCTTCGCCGTCGGAACGCCCGATTCGTTTGCCGAGGATCGTGAGCAAGCGGCGGTGGTTCGCGACAGCATCGATCGGTTGGGCGATTTGGATCAACAAACGCTGAAGGCGTTTTACTTGCACAGCAAGTCGTTGATCGAAATGAGCGACGAATTTGATGCTCCCGTCGGAACGATCAAGCGTCGCTTGCACGTCGCTCGAAAGCGATTGCAAAAAGAAATGCAAGACGGTGTGCTACAAGCCGTCTAAACGTCGGGCGGCCGGAATCACTCACCAGTTGATTCCGGCCGCTTTTTTTTTTGCATGGTTGCGTTCGCCAGTTAGCGGGCCAATGGCCTCCCTTCGTGTTGGCGAAACGGGGTTCTCGCGGCGAGCGGTCGACTTTCCTCCTTCTGTGTCCTACTCGTCCCCGCATTTTGGCTGATTCTTTTTCGCTTTAGTGGTTGCGAATAATCAGGCGAATGACTAAATTCCTCCTTGTTGCGATTGATTCTCAATACCAAGTCACCGGCGTTCGCTAATGAATAGCCACTCATCCGGAGGAATAAACATGACCAAAGGTGCACCACGTCACTTTGGATTTACACTCGTCGAATTGCTGGTCGTGATCGCGATCATCGGCGTATTAGTAGGACTTTTGCTACCCGCCGTCCAAGCGGCTCGCGAGGCCGCTCGCCGCATGAGCTGCAGCAATAACTTGAAGCAGATCGGTTTGGCGGTTCACAATTATGAATCGGCTACCAAATCACTGCCCGCGGCTTGGTCGCCTTCGGCGATGTCCGGTGATGGTTGGTCGACTCAAGCTCGGATTTTGCCTTACATCGAAGCGATCGCGCTTGCTTCGGCAATCGACTTTGGAGCGGGGTATGGCGGAGCGACTCTGCAAGTCGATGGGGTTGCGGTCCCCATCTCGAGCTACCGCGTGCCGACTTATTTGTGCCCAAGTGACCCCAAAGACATGCAGCGACTCGGGGATGATGGTCCCGAACACTATCCTCTCAGCTACGGTTACAACGGTGGCGTGTGGTTTACCTACAACCCCAACGACAACGGAATTGGTGAGGGATCGTTTGCAGCTAATCGGTATTTGAAATTCCGTGACTGCTTGGATGGTTTAAGCAATACCTTGGCTTTTTCCGAAGTCAAAGCATGGACCCCTTACTATCGAGACCTTTCTCAAACCGGTGATATCGCTAAGCCGACCCTTACGAACGAGATCTGTACCCTCGGCGGATCTTTCAAAACAGAAACGGGCCATACCGAATGGGTGGATGGACGTGTTCATCAAAGCGGGTTCACGACGACATTCTCGCCCAACAAGAAAGTGTTGTGCACCGAAAACGGCATTGAATACGATGTCGATTTCACAAACTTTCGTGAAGGCAAGACAGCGGCCGCGCCGATTCCCAAGACCTTTGCAGCGGTCACCTCACGAAGCTATCACGTCGGCGGAGTGAACACATGTCTGATGGACGGTTCGGTTCGCTTCATCACCGATTCGATCGATCTCGATCTGTGGCAAGGCTTGTCCACACGAGCGGGTCGCGAAGTGGTTGCGGTACCTTAAGTCGCCGCGACAATCTTCCATTGAAACAAT
>NZ_ANOG01000446.1 GCF_000346295.1 Rhodopirellula maiorica SM1
GTTCCTGCCGCTGATGTTCTTTGATGGCACATGGGGCGATTACGCTCGCCAAGTGCCACCGGTGGTAGCGCCGGTGTTATTGTTCTCGCTAGTCGAATCAAAACTGATCTTGCCGGCGCACCTAAAGCATCTTCGCCGGAAAACGGGACGGGGCTGGTTTGCAAGATTCCAAAATGCGATCGCAACCGGCTTGGAACGCTTTATCGACGCTATCTATAGTCCATCACTGAAAAACGCGATGCGTCATCGCTGGGCCGTGATCGCGAGCTTTGTTTCACTCGCATTGTTGATGGCCGGGTACTGCGTTGGTGGACGAATGGGATTCGTTGCGTTTCCGAGCGTCGACAATACCAAAATCAGTGCGATGTTGGATCTGCCGGACGACACGCCACTGGAAGTCACGGAGCGTTACATCGATCGCATTTCCGATGCGCTTGATCAATTGGCGAGCGAGTATGTGGATCCTGGGACCGGGCAATCGCTCGTTCAAAACGTTGTCCGTATGAGCGGTGGTCGCCGGCCGGGAGCGAATTTTGACAAATCACGCGGCTATATGGCGTTTGAGGTGCTGCCACCTGAACAGCGAACGGTGCCGGGGCCAAAGAACAACGAACTCGCAACACGGTGGAGCGAGCTTGTCGGCGAAATCCCCGAAGCGCGGCGGTTCGAAACGCGGTCCGAAGCAGCGATGGTTCGCGACGACCAATTCGACGACGAAGATCTGAACATCGAACTACGCGGACCTTCGTCGCCCGAGAAGAGAGCGGTCGCTCGCGAAATCAAAACCATGTTGGAAGGTTATGGTGAGCTGAAGGGACAGTTTGCTAATGTCACCGAAGGTCAGGACGAACTGGAGATCAGTTTGAAGCCGCGTGCAGCCGAGCTAGGGTTGACCCAGTCGGTGTTGGCTAGCCAGATTCGGCAAGCTTTTTTCGGTGAAGAAGCTCAGCGGCTGCAACGCGGTATAGACGATATTCGCGTAATGGTGCGATTGCCGTTGCAGGCCCGTCGGTCATTGCACACACTGGACCGCATGAAGATCCGCACGCCTCGTGGTGCGGAGGTACCACTGCAAACGGTGGCGACAATTAAACTAGCCAAGGCACCTTCGTTCGTTGAGCGAAATGACCGCGCCGAGATCATTCGGTTGGGCGCACAACCGGTGGATGAGACGGTTGACGTCGTTGGGATCTCGAAGGAATTGACACCGAAGCTCGATGCGTTGTGCATCAAACATGGGTTGTCGTACCAGTTTCTCGGTTATGTCGCAGAAGCCGAGAAAACGAAACAGCAAACGATCATTGGTTCAGCACTGTTATTCTTAACGTTATACGGGCTGCTGGCGATCGCGTTGAAGTCGCTGATTCAGCCGATCTACGTGTTACTCGCAGTTCCTTTCGCAATCATCGGAGCACTAGTCGGTCACATCGTATTGGACCTGACGCCATCCTACTTGTCGATTTTCGGGATGTTGGCGTTGGCGGGAATCGCGGTCAATGACACGTTGGTGATGGTTGATTTCATCAACCGTCGTCGCAGTGAGGGAGTGTCGCTGTTGGATGCGGCACTCGAAGCGGGCGGAAAACGATTTCGGCCAATCTTCCTGACGTCGATCACGACCTTTGTTGGCTTGTTGCCACTGATGTTGGACGAATCGATCCAGGCCCAATTCTTGATTCCCATGGCCGCTTCACTCGCTTTCGGAGTGTTGTTCGCAACGGCGATCACACTGTACATGGTGCCCTGTGCCGTGCTGGCAGGGGCAGACGTGGCCCAATACGCAAAAGCGATCGCAAGATGGTACTGGTCGCCAATTTCACGGCAAACCACTGGGTCAGAATCGCTGAATGCGAACTGAAAAGTACTCGATTTTAGAAACAGCAGGCCTCACCGTGGGTGTCGCCGCTGACGAGCGGTTCGCTCGCTACTAATGGACCTTGGTCATTTCGTAGATGCTCAGTTCTTCAATGGCGTCTTCGGTCGCCGCGGCAAGTGCTTTCACATGATTGCTGTTAGAGTGCATCTGCCAAAGTTCTCGCGATTCCCAGTTCTCGTAGAACAAAAAGTGCGCAGGGTCATCGTTGTCTTGATGCAAGTCGTACTGAACGCAGCCTGGTTCGGCGACAGTAGGATCGATCAGCTTCAGTAGTTCGGATTTGACCAAGTCGACTTTGTCTGCGTTGGCTTTGATGTTTGCGACGATTGTCAAATGGGGCATGTCTATAATCCTTGGTGCGGTGGTTCGTTAAACGCAGAGAAATGTGAACGACCAAAACGGAACTTGCGTTCGTGGACGGCCGAAACGCGGGCTTCCAATCAGCGGCCCAAGCGTCATCGTATCGTTTTTTGTGAAAGCCTTCGACCGCAGTCACGCCGACGACGCGGTCTGCATCGCCATCAAACTCGCTGGCGACTGCGGAACGGGTGATGTCGCACCGCAGATTATGCGGCGAGCTTTTCGCGGTATGGTTGTGTTGCCACCTGCTGATGTGCGCCCCCGATCCACTGGGTCAATCCGCGAATGGAGTAGGGTTTCGCTAACACCAGCTGGACGCCGGCGGACTCGGCCGCAGCGATTTGATGATACCGCGGTGTGTTGGCAACCCAAGCATGCGAGCTTCGTCCGGTAGGATCGATGGCGGCCATTCGCGATACCCAACGTTGACGCGTGTCGGCGGTGGCGACCGAGTCATCCCAAATGACTCGGTCCAGGTTGCGGATCCGCAGCGAATCGTCATGTCGCATCCAAATTGCGGAAGCACCGCACCCCGACGCAATGTCTAGCAACGGTTCGGCGATCGGAAGGGTTGCGGCGATCACGGCCACGGTAATTTTTTGATCGGCGATTCGCACCGGATGTGCCGCCGAGCCTAACATCCAACGCGGCACTTGTTGTCGCCACAGCATCGCGTTGTATACCGACAATCGCGACGCGGCTTCAGATTTTGCCGCTGCCGCCACCGCAAAACGCTCGGTGTGTCGTACGCCTTCGCACGCCGCACCCAACAAAACCATCCCCTGAGCGTCTTGGTAGCGGCCGAGCAATAGATTGACGTGGTTCCAATCAAAGTCGCCACGATGATTGCGAGAGACGATGATTCGGTCGACTGTCGAGGCAGGCCGCTCAAGCGCATCTCGCAACGAGTGACGAAAAGCGATCTGCAACGAATTCGATTCGGCGAACTGGTAACACGCATGAAACTCGTTGGAAGTTCTGTGACCGATCCACATTAATGTCCGGCATGGCAATGATGATGCTTCGGGGAGAGAGTATTCACGCATTGATGTCGATCCGGCTGGTGTTTATCTGTCGGTCAAAGCTCGTCGACGCGTTCTTCGCACGCATGGATCGCGTGCCACGCTTCGCCAGGCGTTGTACTTGAGCGTAGTTCAGCCAAGAATGAGTCGTCGACGATCATACGGCTGAGCTTTGCTAGAATACGAAGGTGCGTCCGATCGTCGTAAGAGCAAATTAGAAAGAAAACATCCGTCAATTGGCCACGATCTGAAAACGGGATCGCCGAGGGACAAAGCCCGAGTGCGATCACCGAATCAGCCAGGATCGACGTTTGAGGACGACGGGGGTGCAATAGTGCCACGCCACAGTCCAACGCCGTGGGATGCATCTGCTCGCGTGCCTGAACCGCTTCGGCCATCGCAGGGGCGTCCCACATCATGCCGCTGTTGGCCGCCAACCCGCACATTGATCGAATCACGCTGCCGCGAGTGCGAGCGTTCAAGGGGATCTCGATGGCGTCAACGGTACACAGTTCATGGATCGGACGATCGACGGCGGTTGGCGAGACACGGTCGAGAACTTTTTGGACCTGATCCAATTCGTCCGGATCGCTGGCCCCAATTCGCTCTTCGAGCCAGTGGTGGATTTCCGCTTTGGCAAAACGCCACTGCCCCCCCACTTTGCGTGCTGGGATGCGGCCGCGATCTGCCATTTTCAGGACTTGGTCCGGGGTGACGTGAAGGTATTCCGCAATACGAGCGGCATCGAGATCTTCCATCATGACAATTGTTTTGACTGTTTTGAGAAAGCGGTAGCAAAACCACGGGCCTGGACGTTGTTTGAGCCTACGACAGTGTTTTAAGCAACCTGAGTACCAAAGTCATGGGGCCATCTGTACGGGATTCCGAAACGCGTCGATTGGGACTTTAGCATTGACAGCGAAACAATTTGCCAGGTATTTCCAGGAACGGCTAAAGTCGCCTTGCGGATCGGTCGCACAGCCGGCTGCGGAACCACTCCAACGAACTCTCAGAGCAGGATCCTATGATTCGCTGGCTCCCTACGACCATCCATCATCTCTTTTGCCTGCAATCCGTCGTTTCGGAAAATCAGGACGCAAGGAAAATGCGCCGTTTCGTGGCATCTTCGCTCGTTCGCCGTCATCACGCTGCGTCGTCATCAACGTGGTTCAGAGCAAGCGGGTTGTTGTTTGGGGTGATCGCATCGTTTTCGATGATCGGCAGCGTGACCGCGCAGAGCGGGTTCCAATCGAGCAACACGCCAATTTCGCCGGGGGTTCCGTTCGGAGGTCAATCGCCGGTCGACATCCCCCAAACGAATCTTCAACCGATGGGCAGCGGCGGTTTTTCGAGCAGTCCGGCTGCCGCCTCGCCATTTTCGTCGGTGTCGCCGTCGATTGGGGGCAATTTTGATCCTTACGCCACTGGGGCTGCTGGTTTGCCTAGCTACCCAGCCCCAAGCGTTCCGCCGGGCACTTCATTCGCGCCCGTCCAAGTGCCCGGAACGTTGCTGCCCGCGTCGCGGCCTGGAGGAGAAAGTCTATTTAGCCGAATTTTTTCGAATTCCGGTTCCAGTCCGGTCATGCCTACTGCGACGACCGGATACGGCGGCTCGGCATACGGAGGCACCTCGAGTACGACGATCATGCCCCCGGCGAACTATGGTGCAAACAGCTACGGGCCACCTGCGTATGGTCCGAGCACCGGTTTTGACACCGGAGTCCCATTGTCGGGGCCTGTATACCCCAGCACGGTGTATCCGTCGGTTGGACCAACGACGCTTTTCCCCGGTGGCATCTTTGGCGGCAATGGCAGTGTGTTCGGCAGCGGCAGCGAATTTAGCGCGTATCGATTTCTGCAGGGGCCGCGAATCCGCCACTCCTATCTCGGCTCGACGGACGACCCCGACTCGTTGGGGATCAATGACACCGATGTCTCGGTGGTTTTTGCCTGGCAAAACTTTTTGTATTCGAGCCAACCGCTGATGATCGCCCCTTCGTTTTCGCTGCATCTTTGGGATGGCCCCGAGAACACGCCCGCGCAGAATGCGGACTTGCCAAGTAAAGCCTATAGCGGCTTCATCGACTTCGGTTGGCAAAGTGATCCAAATCAGATTCTAGGACTCGAGCTAGGGACTCGTATCGGTGTCTTCACCGACTTTGACACGATGAACAGCGACAGCCTGCGAGTGATGGGAAAAGGTTTGGTTAATTTCCGGTTAACGCCGGCGGCGACCATCAAGGGTGGCGTCTATGTGCTTGACCGCATCCGATACAACGTCATTCCCGCAGGTGGCATCTTGTGGCAACCTGACCCGTACTCGCGATATGACATTTTCTTTCCTCAACCCAAATTGGCGCACTACTGGAGAACCATTGGCACCCAAGACGTGTGGTGGTACCTAGGCGGCGAATATGGCGGCGGTTCGTGGACCGTCAAACGTGACAACAATGCAGAGCAGCAAGTCGATATCAATGATTTTCGTGTGATGCTTGGACTCGAATGGGGCCAGCACGAGTTTATTCAAGCCGGACGACGCAACGCATTTGTCGAAGTCGGCTACGTCTTTGACCGTGAGATCCTGTACGAAAACAAGGACAACAAATTCAGCCAAGATGACGCGATCATGTTCCGTGCCGGGATTGGCTATTAACAGGGGCATCGCTGCTACGACGTTGCCTCTGTAACCGCCTTAGCCAATCACCGTTCCAGCCGACTGTGGAAACACCGGGATCCGGTGCATCGGGGTGTACACTGCCGGCGTCGACGGTAGTAATCTAATTGAGATCCGTTATAATCTCGCTCGTCGGCAGATCAGCCACGTTAAACAAACAACGTCGCGACATCCCCAATTCCATTGTGGGGCCGTAACAGTGTGTTGTTTGCGTTAATGAACTGCTGTCTTTTGACTCCCCCTAATTTCGCGGTCTGCCAGCCGGGAAGATTGAGTGTCTCGGATGTTAACCGTTTGCTCAATGGCGAGCGTCAGTGGGGAGTGTTTGCAGGATGGAAACCGAAACAATACACCAGTGGAGTAGGACAGATGTTGCCGCTTTGGTTGCTGAATGACGGTCGTCGTGATCGATCACGCACCAAAACATTCCTGGTTTGCAACGTCCCGAGATTTTCGCGGCACGACTCCCAACCAAGACGCGGTTTCGTGCGTTAGGTGTTGCTAGCGTGATCACATTAGGAATGTGAAAATGTCTATCGACGTGGCCGTTGCCGCGTCCGATGTCTTCCTGAATGCAGATGGCAAGAAGAACCGAAGTGGCTGCGGGCGTGTTTCGTTAACACGTTGTCGTGCGGACGCTTGACTCTAATTTCAATTGAGGAAGTCGATGTCGATTCAGAAGGATGCGACGACAAATTCGATCGCGTTATCACCTCCGGAACAACAGTTCGGAATGAATCCGGTGAAGCAGCGTGAAACGGACAACTACGCCCAAGAGTATATCAAAGGGTTCGTCGATAAATGGGACGAATTGATTGATTGGGACAGCAGAGCCGAAAGCGAAGGCGACTTTTTTATTCAAGCGTTACGCAAGCATAATGTTCGCAAGGTGCTTGATGTTGCGACGGGAACAGGTTTCCATTCGGTCCGCTTGCTCGAAGCCGGGTTCGAGGTTGTCAGTGCCGACGGCAGTCCCGAGATGCTGGTCAAAGCGTTCGCCAATGCCAGTCATCGTGGTCATATCCTGCGTACGGTTCAAGCTGATTGGCGGTGGCTAAATCGAGACGTGCATGGTGAGTATGACGCGATCATCTGTCTTGGAAACTCGTTCACGCACATGTTCGAAGAACGGGATCGACGCAAGGCACTCGCTGAGTACTACGCGATGCTAAAGCACGATGGGATCCTGATTTTGGACCAACGAAACTATGATCGCATTCTCGATGATGGGTTCTCCAGTAAGCATACGTACTACTATTGCGGGGACAACGTTCGTGCGGCACCTGAACACATCGACGATGGGCTCGCTCGGTTCCGCTACGATTTTCCCGATGAGTCGTCCTACTACTTGAATATGTTTCCGCTGCGTAAAAACTACGTGCGACGGTTGATGCAGGAGGTCGGTTTTCAAAACATCGAAACCTTCGGCGATTTCCAAGAAACCTATCGTGACGAAGAACCCGATTTTTACATTCACGTTGCCGAGAAATCTTACGATTCAGTTGATGGGCAGAGCGACAACAAAGAAGGTGAGGTAGGAAAATGAGTTTGGACTATTCAGCCGCTGTAAATACGGCCCGCGAGTATTACAACAGCGAAGACGCGGACAACTTTTACGCCATCATCTGGGGCGGGGAGGACATTCACATTGGATGGTACGACAACGAGACCGAACCGATCGAAATCGCAAGTCGTCGCACCGTGACGCAGATGGCGGATCGGATCGCCGAAACGATTTCACCGAATTCGCGAGTCCTCGATTTGGGCGCCGGTTATGGTGGGGCCGCGCGGTATTTGGCCAAGCGGTTCGGTTGCAATGTCGTCGCCCTGAATCTTAGCGAAGCCGAGAACGAGCGAAGTCGAAAACTGAATGCAGAACAATCACTCGATCATCTCGTCGATGTAATTGACGGCAGTTTTGAAGAAATTCCGGCAGAGGACGCCAGCTTTGATTTTGTTTGGTCTCAGGATGCGATCCTCCACAGCGGTGATCGAAGCCGAGTGATCTCAGAGGTGTCGCGAGTTCTAAAGAGCGGCGGCGAGTTCCTGTTTACCGATCCGATGCAAGCCGATGATTGTCCGCCCGGTGTATTACAACCGATCTTGAGTCGCATCCATTTGGACACGCTTGCCTCGCCGCAGTTCTACGTTGACCAGGGCGACGCGGTGAACTTGACATTGGTCAATTTTGATTGCCAAACGCAACATTTGACGCGTCATTACTCTCGTGTGCTCGAAGAAACGTCGCGGCGTGAGTCCGAGATCATCAGCCTTATTTCGCCCGAATATATCGAGCGGATGAAGGCGGGATTGGGGCACTGGATCGATGGTGGTCGAAACGGCTATCTCGCATGGGGCATTTTTCACTTTGCCAAATCAGCCTAGGCGCTGTCTGAAAACGGCCTAAAGTTGCCTTTCGTTCCGCGAAAGTTGTGGGAAAAAGCAGCTTTCGCGAAGCGAGAAACCGCTTTTCAAACAGAGCCAAAACGGGAATTGGCGCAGCAACGTAAAAAGTCGATTGCGGTTAAACCGAAATGTCGTGGTGGATTGTGGATAAAATCCACTTCATGACGACAGGGAAAGAAGATCCACTAGGTAAGGGATCTGTGATGAGATTTATGACGTGGGAACGAGTTTGATGACGGCACAACCAATACGATCGGTTCGGAAAAGCGTTTTTGGAGTTGAGATCGAGGCGCATCCGGTCGTGTTTCCTGTGTCAGCATTCGTCGTCATCGCGTTTGTCATTGCAACCGCCGCTGCCCCTCGACGGGCGTTGATCTTCTTTGACTATCTGCAAAGCAAGATTGCCGAATCATTCAGCTGGCTGTATCTCGCATCGATGACTGGGTTCCTGCTGTTCGCCATCTATCTGTGTTTCAGTCGGTTTGGAAACATTCGCTTGGGCAGCGACGACGAACGACCCGAGTTCTCAACGGTCACTTGGTTTGCGATGCTGTTCAGTGCAGGCATGGGGATCGGGATGCTGTTCTTCGGTGTTGCCGAACCGATGCTTCATTTCGTCGATCCGCCAAATATTCGAAACGGGGTGGTCGCTAGCGCCGAAAGCCTCGCTGCGGCACGTGGTGCAATGGGGATCACGCTGTTCCATTGGTGCTTGCATCCCTGGGCACTGTATTCGTTGGTGGGTGTGTCGCTTGCCTATTTCAGTTTTCGACGTGGTTTGCCACTTAGCTTCCGCTCGGTGTTTTACCCAATATTGGGGAAGCGTATCCATGGTCTACTTGGCGACTCGATCGATATCCTTGCGGTAGTGGCGACTCTGTTTGGTTTGGCCACCTCGCTCGGACTTGGTGCGAAACAAATCAACGCGGGCTTGAGCTTCGTGTTCGGATTGCCTCAGAGCACGACGGTGCAAATCATCTTGATCACTTGTATTACGACATTAGCCGTAGGCTCGTTGTTGTCAGGGCTTCATGTTGGGGTACGCCGATTGAGTGAGCTGAATATGTTGCTAGCTGGATCGCTGTTGTTGTTTCTGTTTGTTGCGGGACCGACGGTTTATTTGCTAGGCGCGGTGGTCGACAACGCGGGCGCTTATGCCGAGCGTTTGCCGCACGCATCGTTTTGGACTGCCAGCTACGCGAGATCTAGCAAGTCGCAATGGCTTGCCAGTTGGACGGTGTTCTATTGGGGATGGTGGATCGCGTGGTCTCCGTTCGTGGGCATGTTCATCGCTCGTGTATCGCGAGGCCGAACCATCCGCGAATTTATCACCGGTGTACTGCTGGTGCCTACCGCGGTGGCGATTCTTTGGTTGACCGGCTTCGGAAACACCGCAATGCATCAAGAAATCTACAAGGCGTTGAATGCGGACGCTCCGGCCGCCACGGCATTTTACGATTACAGCCCCCAGTCGTATGCGGTCCAACAACTCGACCCACAATCGGGACTGCCGCAAAGCGAAGACGGCGAATGGTTGATCGGCGCGACCGCCATCGGGGTCGCCAGCCCACAGGGCGTCAAAATGCGACAACAGGCGTCGCGGTTGGTGACGAAATCAGGCAACGCGGTCGAGTATTATCGTGGCGTGCTGGTGCACGCGGGAACCGAAATCCCCTATCACCCATCGGTTGAGGAACGCTTCGACGGTCGATACAAGTCCGAGGACACGTTGTTGAGTTTGGCGGGTTATCTTACCGAACCCGTGTTGACATCGTCCCATCGCGGGCGTGTCGACACGACGGCGACCGCGATGTTTGTGATGCTGGGATCGTACCCCTTTGCCACAATAACGGCACTGGCGGGAATCGTGTGCGTTATTCTATTCTTCGTCACATCGTCAGATTCGGCATCGCTGGTGGCGGATATTATTGCCTCGGGTGGCAGCCACAATCCGACGATCGGAACACGATTGTTCTGGGGGATTTTGGAAGGCGTGTTGGCGTCGGTCTTGTTGTTGGCCGGAGGGCTGAAAGCATTGCAAACAGGATCGATCGCGATTGGGTTGCCGTTCTGTGTGCTGATTATCGTGATGTGTGTCAGTTTGATGAAGGCGTTACGTCAGGAAACGAACACAGAAACGCCTACCGCGTAGCGGTATTATCGCCAACCAAGCAGTTGCACCTGTTTCGCACCAACACGGTTCTTCCAGGCATCCAAATGCCTCGGCAACGCGTGGTCATCAAAACGAGATTCGGCTTCAACACAAAAGCCCGAGTCGCGAAGGATTTGTTCGATCTGTGCCGACGAGTTGTATTGGGTGCTGTCGTCGGTCTCATGGACTTCGACGTAGATTGCAGCGACGCGGTCGAGCTGTCCCGCAATCTCGGTCAACACGCGTTGCTCAGCGCCTTCGATATCAAGCTTTAGAAACGCAACATCCCGTTCGGCGATGTAGTTTGACAATCGTTTGCACTTGACCATGGTTTGGGCGGTTCCATCTCGCTGACCCCATGCGGGATCGATCGAGTTGCCTCGCGCATCGCCGCGGACCGAGACATCCCCGTAGAACGGAACCTGCTCGTCGCAGTCGGATACCGCGGCGTTGATACAGCGGACGCTGGGGATATCGTTGGCATCCATATTGGCTTGCAATATTTTGAACGCAAACGGATCGGGTTCAAAGCAAACGATTTCCGCACCCGGCCATCGTGTTTTCCATTCCAACACCGAGACGCCGATGTTGGCGCCGCAATCGATGATTAACGGGCGGTCGTCCGTCGGGGTGAAAAACGAAGGAAACTCGTCGATTTGCCGAACCATCGACTCGGCCGCTTCGCGGTTTTCGAAGAGCAACTTATAGCCGCGAAATTTCATTCGTTGCATTGAAATCGGTGTGAAAGGCAGGAGGAAGTGGACGTTTGACCGCAGAAAGTTTATCGACGTTTTTTAAGTCAAACGGCAACGTTTGGCGATACCCAAGACCGATAACAGCGGGCTCGGCTGATTTTGGAGGCGAAAAACGCTGGAAATGCATCGCGCTTGCCAGTGGCTTGGCTCGCTTTGATAATAGAGTTGCAGGCCAGGATTCTCCCTTGTTCAAAAGGACACTGGGACAAATGCAATTTGAAAACCAAAGAAACTGCTGATGTGCCGTCTAATCTCTCATCTCGTTTTTGTGTTCGTTTCATTGTTGGTTGTCGGCGATACGCTTCACGCTGATGATCCGGCCAAGGATACCGCTCGACAAGAACGCGTGCCGAGTGCCGAGCGACTCGAGCAGTTGCTGAAGCGTTTTCCCGACGCTGACACGAACAAGGACGGTGTGCTGAACGCACAGGAGGTTCGTGAATACCGAGCCAAAGTGAGCGAGCGAAAGTCAAAGCAAAAACAAGGCGATCGTGCGACTCCGACGCATGCCGATGTCTCCTACGGAGATCATTCACGCAATGTCCTCGATTTCTATCAGGTCGAATCGGATCAACCCACTCCCCTAATCGTGTACATCCATGGGGGCGGTTTCGTAGGCGGGGATAAACGTTCGATCAATCCGAAAATGGTCCGCGAGGCCAACGAAGCTGGCATCAGTGTGGCCTCGCTGCATTACCGATTCGTTGACGGTAAAGAAGTTTTGTTTCCGATCCCGCAACACGATTGTGCTCGAGCGTTACAGTTCCTGCGAAGCAAGGCGGACGCGTGGAATATCGATCCCAAGCGAGTCGCCGTCTATGGTGGTTCCGCGGGGGCAGGGATCAGCATGTGGCTTGGCTTTCACGACGATCTTGCGGACCCGAGCAGTGATGACCTTGTGGCGAGACAATCGACGCGTTTCGTGGCGATCGGAACAATGGGCGGCCAAGGGACGTATGATCCGATCAAAATCAAAAAATTGGTTGGCGGACGAGCGTGGGAACATCCCTCGATTTATCTGGTTTATGGGAACCATACCGCCGAAGAAACGCTGAACCCAACGCCAGAAAAACAATCGCTCTATGACGAAGCGTCGGCGATCACCCATCTGACCAAGGACGATCCGCCGCTCTATATGATCTACAGCGAGCCTGATGTCGTCCCGCCAAAGGATTCACGCCCCGGGCAATTCATTCACCATCCAAATTTTGGAAAACAATTGCAACAAGCAATGGACCAATTGGACATCAAAAACGTCTACGCACACACGTCAACGCGGGGAAAACGAAATCTACAATCCGAAATGCTTGACTTTTTTCGCGAGGCGTTTGCAAGCGTCAAGGATTAAGCAACAGCCAGGTATCATTGCTTAGGAATTTCGATTCCCCCCCCAAAAAAACTCGCTATAAAGTCCCGATTATGGCAAGGTTGAACGATGGCACGATAAGGCTGAACTATGGCATGACATCGCCGAGCACTAGGATTTGGCCAACTCGAATGTTTGTGCCTTGGAATTTGGCAGCCTTCAACTCGACTTCAGGATCTTTCAGACGGAAAGCGACACTTTGACGGTCGGGTTGGTCTGAGTCGACTTCAACTGTGACGGTGTGGACTTTGTTGGGATCCAATCCATTTGCGACTGTCATGGTCGCGATCCGGTGATAGGTACAGTAACTATCGAAACGAGGAATCAGCTTGGGCGTGCGCTCGCCATCAACCGTGATAATCACTTGTCCGCCATCGGGACCCAACAGATCGTACAATTGGGCCGACGAGCCACGGAAGCGGAATGTTAACTTGCTGCCTGGTTCGGTCGCCTCCCACAATGTCCCCATCCGATTGGCGAATCGTTTCGAAAGTGAATCGCTATCAGCTAGCTGTTCCCATTCGGGCGACAGCATCGATTGGTCGATTGGCACCATCTTCGCCGCTTGCAAATGATCCTCGACGAACGGTTTTTCAAGTTTCGATTCGTGATGAATCGGCCTGGATGTTTCACTGATTTGTTTGACGGCATCGGCGACAATGTCCGCGTAGATTTCATGACCTTCATCGAGCGGATGCACACCGTCTTTTGAAAACCGCACGACTCCGTCTGCGGTCGGATCGTCGGATTTGAAAATCAGTTTTCCAGCGGCTTCCAACTCGACAATTCGCTTGGCAAAGTTTATCGACGGGATTCCGTAATGATCCGCCAACATCTCCATTGCGGATGCCGCTCGGGGACAGAATCCGTTACGCAGATCATTTTCGTAACCGGTACGGAAGGTATAGACAAAACAGATATCGGTTTGCGGGTTGGCGGCCCAGGTTTGTCGCACGATGCCTTCCATCGCTTTCCAAATTTGTTCGGGCGCCGTACCACCATCGTTGACGGCAAATTCGACGAACAACAAATCCGGCTTGTGCTGCAATGCGTCCCGCTCGACTCGATAGACACCGAGATTGCTGCCCGTTCCTCCGATCGCAGCGTGAATTTCAGACACTTCGGCTTGAGGAAACTCTTTCGCAAACCATTTTCGCGTTTTGACCCGCCATCCATTGGCTGCGGTAATCGAGCCGCCTAGGTAGCCGATGCGGACCGGTTTTCCATCACGCAGTTTGCTCAGCACGTTCCCCAGCCCATCGCGAGAACGAACGAGTTCCGCTTTCACCGGGGCGAACGCCGGTGCGTCGGCGCTCAGACGGCCTGCGTCGACGGCGAACATCGTCGCGACGATCGCGGCTGAGAAGATGAACAAGCAGTTAAAGTTTCGTGTGATGGTTCTCAATGGTTGTCTCTGTTGTAATGGAGGGTGGTTTCGTGGGCACCGTACTAGATGATTTCTATATGCCAGCTGTAGATCAACGCCTCTATGGAATGACGCGGCGATACGAATCTTGAGTCAATCCGATCGTGTCCAGCGGGATTGGTTCAAACGACGGCAACATCTGCTGAAGACGCTCGAGATCAATTTGCGTTATGTTCGTTTCGTCTTCGTGATCCAGTCCAATTACGATCGGTTCCTCGGCGGAACCGGTTCGGTTCTCAAAACCATCAATGTCCGGGGCGTTCGCGACACCCTTGGCCGCCCCTTTCGTATTCACCGCCACATTGTCGTTGATCCGCAGCTTTGCCAACACTTTTTTAGCATTGGTATCTAGGTTCCAAACTTGTTTGGCACAATCGACGAAAACATTTCGCTGGAATTCGTTGTGCAGTGGCTCTCGAGGCGAGTCGTCCATGATGCGTGCTAAGGTCGGGTAACGATCACTCCAAGGTGGTTGTTGGTAGTTCCTTTCGTTTGCCTTACGCTCGAGTTGCCAGCTGGTATCGGTGGGGCTGTTCCACTGTTTCCAAGTCATCCCACGCGAATCAAGGTGCATGCCAATCGGGCAATCGATCACCAAGTTGTTGAGGATGCGATTGTCTCGACCGCCGCCGATCATGATCGCGCGGCCAGCGCGGAGGAACACGTTTCCTTCGATCGTGTCACCGCTATCGCAATCATCCAGATAGACGCCCATCGTGTTGACGTGAGTCGAATCGCTACTGCCCAGGTCATGAATGTAATTGTGCCGCAAAACATTACCTTGGCTGGTCCAATCGCGGCCGGTATAGAATGCGCCGGAGTCACCTGTTTCCATGACGACTCGGTAGATTTCGTTTCGTTCGAAACGATGTTCGTTTCCGCCGTACTGGATGGCATTGTGAGGCGCATCATGGATACAGTTGTTGGTGACGATTTGCCCGCAGCCGTTGACCCCGATGCCTGGAGCGTAGGACCGTTGGAACAGACCGTAGTGATGAATGTGGTTGTTGATGGCGCGATTGTTCGCGACCGTTAATGTGTTGCGGTCGCCACCGTTGAGCGAGATGCCCCTGGTGCCTAGGTGATAGAGGTCGCAAGATCGGACGGTGTTGTTGGAACCGTCGATCGAGATCCCACCGCGACCGAGATTGGCAATCACACAACCCGCGATTTCAATTGCCTCGCTGCGTTTGATCTGGATCCCGTCGCCGTGACTATATTCAAAGGCTAACCCTTGGAATTTGACATGCTTCGTGTTGTCAATTCTAAACAGCGGTTGATCAACGACAGCTAATTCAATGTTTGCATCGGCAAATTTGGCTTCGGGGTAGTAGTAGAGTTTTCTGTCACTTCGATCGAGATACCACTCGCCGGGCGAGTCAAGTTCATCAAGCGTGTTGAAGGCAAAGAAGCGACGTTTTGCAGCTCCCCATGTGCCCGCCATGATGCCGTAGTTGTGCGGTGCGGCGAGTTTTATAACGTGGTTTGTCGGGTCATACGAATCAATACGAATCACTTCGTCGTACCAATCGTGAGTCCAGTATCCCTGCAGCCATACGCCGGCGTCGAGATTCCATGTTGCGACTCGCGGTTCGTCAAATACAAACGATCCTCCTCGCGGCTTGCGGCGTGCA
>NZ_ANOG01000447.1 GCF_000346295.1 Rhodopirellula maiorica SM1
GTGCAATCTCGATGGAGCCAGCGAAGTGTTGCTTCGCAAAGACGATTGTGCCTGCAAAAACCACTAGATAAGACGTTAGACAGGCCTTTGGCAACGAGCGAAACTCCTCAGCAGTATCGTCGTTCCGAAACGGCCCTCAAAAGCCTTGGCGACTTTCGCTACGGCAAACAAAACTCCCTATCCAATTCAGTTAGTTCCTCTCCTCCTAAGGTAATACTCCTATGGCAAAAGTTAGTGAAGCGCTCGGCATGATCGAGACGAAGGGCTTTATCGCTCTGATGGAAGCATGCGACGCGATGATGAAGGCTGCCAATGTTCAGTTCCTCGGTTGGGACAAAGTCGGCAGCGGTTTGGTCAGTGCTTTCGTCACCGGTGACGTTGCTGCAGTTAAAGCAGCCACTGACGCCGGAGCCGCTGCGGCAGGCCGTATCGGTGAAGTTGTCAGCGTGCAAGTGATTCCACGTCCTCACGACGACTTGGGCAAAATTCTGAAAGTTTCGGCGCCAGCGAAGAAGTAGTTGATGCTTTTTCGGGCAAGGGTTTCATGCCCTGCCGGTCCTCTCTCACTTCAAAAAAATCCAATCCAAAATTTAAGAAATCCAGAACATGAACGATGCAATCGGTTTGATTGAAACTAAAGGTTTGTTGCCCCTGATCGAAGCCACCGACGCAATGGCCAAGGCCGCCAACGTGGCGATTGTCAAGCGAGTCGACATCGGCGGTGCCTATGTCACGACCGTTGTCAGCGGTGACGTCGGCAGCGTCCGTGCGGCCGTCGAAGCGGGTGCAAATGCTGCGGCTCAAGTCGGCGAACTCGTCGGCAGCCACATCATCCCGCGACCTAGCGAAGGTTTGTCCGCGGCTTTTTTGTCGTAGAGTCGGATTCAAAACCCGAGTTTGAATCCGCATCGACGGGCGGTCTGTCGATGCAGCGAATGGAATCCTTGTCTCCTACCCACGAAGAGCCTGCAGTGCTAGTTCTCGTAGCCAACCTTGGTTCGACCAGTTTCAAGTATCGCTTATACGATATGTCCGACGAGCGTTGTTTAGCGCGTGGTGCGGTCGATCGCATTGGGGATACCGAGAGCAAGTGTACGGTGTCGATCGGCGATTGGTCCGACGAACGTACGATGTCGGTACCCGATCATGGGGTTGCCGTGGAAGCTTGTTTGGCTCAATTGACGGATCCCGAGCACGGTGTGCTGAAGGATGCGTCGGAGGTGGCGGCGATTGGATTCAAGGCGGTTCATGGTGGCCGAATGTCAGGCGTATTCCGCGTGAATGCGGAAGTGCTTGATGCGATGGCCGAAATGAATGCGGCCGCTCCGGCACACAACCCGCCCTACATTGCCGCGATGAAGGCGATGCAGCAGCGGTTTGCCGATCTGCCATTGGTGGCGGCATTCGAAACGAACTTTCACCAAACGATCCCAGCGGCTCGCAAGGAATACGCAATTCCTCGCGATTGGGCCGACGAATTTCATATTCGCAAATGGGGATTTCATGGTGCAAGCCACCGCTATATCGCCACGCGAAGTGCCGAGCTTCTCGGCCGCGATGACGCTCGTGTGATCTCGTGTCACTTGGGCGGCAGTAGCTCGATTACCGCGATCCGGAATCGACAAAGTGTGATGACGACGATGGGAATGACGCCACAAACGGGGTTGCCGCAAAACAACCGCGTCGGTGATTTCGATCCGTTTGCGTTGCCACTGATTTTGCAGCGGACAGGAATGACGCTCGACGAGGTACTGGCTCATTTGGCGAGCCAAGGCGGTTTGTTGGGGTTGAGTGGACGCAGCGGAGATATCCGCGACGTCGAAGAAGCGGCAGCCGATGGCGATGCCGGTTCACAATTGGCTCTGGATGTCTATGTCGAAGAAATTCGTCGGCATCTCGGTGGCATGATCGTGGCACTCGGCGGTGTCGACGCGATCGTGTTTACCGCTGGCATCGGCGAGAACGATGATCTGATTCGTGGACGTGTGTGCGACGGGCTCGAAGAATTGGGCATTGTCGTGGACACCGCAGCGAACCAATCGCTCAAAGGCGAAGCGACGTTTCATGCCGACGACAGCCGGACGGCGTTATGGGTGATCCCCACCAACGAAGAGATCATTGTGGCTCGTCAAACTGTATCCGTGTTGCAACAAGCGTAGGCAAATAGGAACTTCCCCCAAACATGTTTATCGCAAAAGTAACCGGATCGGTCGTCAGTACTCAGAAAGTGAGTTCGATGACGGGTCACAAATTATTGGTCGTCGAGCCTTATCGGCTCGAAGGCGAAAAACGTGATTCGCTGGTCACGACCGGGCGAACGTTTATTTCCGTGGACACGATCGGGGCAGGCGAAGGCGATTTTGTGTTGGTGGTGCAAGGCAGCAGTGCACGATTGACGCCGGAAACCAAACCGCTGCCGATCGATGCCTGCATCATCGGTATCGTTGATACCGTTCACATCGATAAACAAAGCGTCTACGACCGAGACAAGTAGTCGCTTCGGAGCCGTCCCCTCCTCCCCACACAACGACGTACAAAACGCAGATCTTAACGAGAAACCTAAACTATGCATTTCGACGAAAACCTGATTCGCAGCGTGGTCGCCCAAGTCTTGTCCGAAGTTGGACCGATGCCGGCCGCTTCCAATGGTAAACCCGCAGGCGGCCAGAACGGCGTTTTCTATGATGCCGCATCCGCAGTGACCGCGGCGCGTCGTGCATTTGAACAACTTCGCGAGCGGACGCTCGAAGATCGTAAAAAGATCATCGATATCATCCGCCGTATCTCGATCGAGCAATGCGAAGAGCTCGGTTTGATGGAGATGGAAGAGACCAAGGTCGGACGTCCCGAGCATAAGATTGAAAAAGCTGCGTACGCTCGGTGAGTTGTCGCCGGGCGTCGAGTTCTTGGAAACAAGTGCTTTAGCGTGACCACGGTTTGCGATCATCGAACGAGCACCATTCGGCG
>NZ_ANOG01000448.1 GCF_000346295.1 Rhodopirellula maiorica SM1
GAAGGCTGCGGGGGGCGATGGCGGTCGTGACTCCGGCTGCAAGTCCGGCGATCAAGGTTTGGCGTCGATTGAGTTGCATAATTGATTTTTCCAGGGTGTAAAGGAACTTGTGTTGAGTGTAAGGGATGCGTGTTTTGAGTTGTGGGTCCGCTACGGGGGGCGATCTCATTGTAATGCGTCGGCATCGTGGTGAGTATCACGCCCGTTAACCTTGGAAAGCTGTGACGGATATTCGGACTACGGTGGTCACTTGCCTAAAAGTAGGGCTCTTGGGGGAAAGGATTCCTGTGACAGCTGCCTCGATCGTGACGATCATTTGGTTTAGTGCACGGCGAACCGACGAGGATGGGGAAAGATCGCCCGATCGACTTAAATCGTCTGCACATTGCTGTTTCGAATTCGATGCTGCTTCGAAATCGATCGATCCACGCGTATTCTCGGCAGCCGGCCTGAAAAATGGATCCGCCCAAACAGGCCTGCAGCCCAGGTGACGCCCCCGCTTTTGATGTGAGATGCCATGGAACCTTCCTTGAGAATTTTCGACGAAGAATCGGGGAACCCAAAATCACTGCGAATCGGCAGCCGGTTGGACAAATACCGGATTGTCAGTCGTTTGGGCGAAGGTGGGTTTGCGACCGTGTATGCCGCCCATGATACAATCGAAGACCGCCGGGTCGCATTAAAAATCCCCGACGCTCGCTATGTCGCCAACACCCAATCGGTGGATGATTTGAAACGCGAAGTGCGAATCATGGCAAAGCTGCGACACCCCGGGGTCTTGGAACTCAAGGATGCTCGATTTGTCGAAGGCCACTTTGTGATGGTCTTTCCGCTGGGAGAACAAACGTTGGCGGATCGGCTCAGCCGCCGCTTGGCTCGCGCCACCGCGATCGACTATGCACTGCAAATGATCGATGCGGTCGCGCACGCACATCAACAACGTGTCCTGCACCGCGACATCAAACCCGATAACTTCATTCTTTTTCCGAATCAAACGATTCGTTTAACCGACTTTGGTTTGGCGCGGGTTCAGCGGAACGGCAAACATGTGTCGGCATCCGGCACCCTTGGCTACATGGCACCGGAACAAGCGATGGGGCATCCCGGGTTTCGCAGCGATGTTTTTTCGTTGGGGTTGGTG
Organism: Rhodopirellula maiorica SM1; assembly: GCF_000346295.1. Taxonomy (GTDB): domain Bacteria; phylum Planctomycetota; class Planctomycetia; order Pirellulales; family Pirellulaceae; genus Novipirellula; species Novipirellula maiorica. The sequence goes on from NZ_ANOG01000448.1 coordinate 1,142, forward strand.
TTGTACCGGATGCTGTCTGGCGAACTTCCCGATTATCCGTTCGAAGCCCCATTGCCAGGTTATCAAAAGCTTCGTCGCGGATTGTCCAGCGATTTTGTTTCGCTGATCCGCAAAGCCGTCGATCCCGAGCCGAAGCGACGCTTTCGTGACGCGATTGCGATGCAAAATGCCGTCAGCCGGATTCGCTATCCGCTGAGCGACCGCAGCATCAGCCAACTGGGACGAACCCAAACGACCTCTCGTATCAGCCAGCGTCGCGCCGGTTAAGACCACGAACGCCCAAAATACCACTCGGCGCGTCCGTTAATGGTCGGATAAGGCAAACGGCGTTCATGCCCGAGCGGCAGACGCATCGTGAAATTTGCAAATATGAAAAGGCTGGCGTTTCTGCTGATCCAGCATGACTTTTAACGCCCAATTCGACTGGGCTTTTTCCCCTTTCTGCGCTACAATCCAGTGACCTCTTCGGATCTCGTCTACTGGATTTCTCATGCCGCATCGCAATCGCACGCTCTTGTTTCGCCTGGCGAGCACTGTTTTTCTTTTCGTGCTCGTTTTGACAACGTCAC
>NZ_ANOG01000449.1 GCF_000346295.1 Rhodopirellula maiorica SM1
ACGTCGTGGTTATCGGCCTTGGTTTGCAGCGGACTGGATCGATCCATCCGATCACGCGGCCAGAAGGATCTAGTTTACGGCACAGGATTGCACGCATCAATCGACCGCGCAATATCGAGCTTGGCTATCGACAGCGCAATGTCGGTCTGGCCTTCGGCCTCGTTGGTGACCGCTGGCCCCAAGTTCCGCGTATCCAAATTGCGACGGGTGACGTTGCCAATGAACTCCCATTCGCCGGACACTCAGCCGTTGTTTCAAATCATCGCACGCACAACATCAAGCATCCTGGATCGAGCACGCAACTTTTGAGTCCGATAACTATCTTTTTAACCCCCGGTCAGTCGGGTGATATAACCCGATCTGACCTTATATCACTCGATGAGTCAGGCTGTTTGCCTTATATCACTCGACTGGGTACGACACAGTTGTTCCAGAGGCATGGAATCGCGCAGTTTAGGGGGGCGATGTCGGTGTTGGTTTTCGAGGAAAGAGTAACGCCCTGTATGGGACTCTCGGAGAATGATCGAGTTTGGTTTCCTCGCTGGTGCGGCGCTCGCCCAACGTACTGGGGCCGATGGTAACCTACCTGTAAACCGACATTCGGCGGTGTCGTTCTCCCGAACGTTGCTAGCAAGCGGTGCTCCGGCATGGCAACGCTATCAGGCGGTTCGGGCGGTAGAATGTTATCGTGATCTGGTATTGGCTCGGAGTGAGCCGGATTTGTCGGACGTGGTTCGGACGTTGGCAAAGCTTCAGCTGCCACGTCGGTTCGCAGGATCGGGAACAGTTTGGCGAGTTGGATATCGGTTCCTTCCTGACGTCGCTGGC
>NZ_ANOG01000450.1 GCF_000346295.1 Rhodopirellula maiorica SM1
CATTTGCAGCAGGTCGGGATTTTTCAGTTTGCCGTTTTCGGAGTCAAAATCTTTGCCCGACGGAATTTTTCGGCCATCGACCGTCGCCAGCGTGGCGGCAAAGGACTCTTTAGCCGCGGTGTCAAAAGTGGCTTCGAGGTCCCAGTAGGTCGAATCGACAAATGCGATCCGTTCGCGTTCGCGTTGGACAATCAAGCGAACAGCGACACTCTGCACGCGTCCGGCACTCAAGCCACGGCCTACTTTTTTCCACAGCAGCTGCGAAACGTCGTAACCGTACAAGCGGTCCAAGATGCGGCGTGTTTCCTGGGCGTCAACCAATCCCCCATCGATATCGCGTGGATTCTCGATCGCTTTTTGGATCGCATCCTTGGTGATTTCGTGAAAAACAAGCCGATGGACGGGCACTTTTGGCTTCAGAATCTCGAAAAGATGCCAACTAATCGCTTCTCCTTCACGGTCTTCGTCCGTCGCGAGATAGAGGTTGTCGGCTTCTTTCAGAGCAGCTTTTAATTTGCTGACTTGCTTTTTTTTGTCATCGGGAACGATGTAAATCGGCTCGAAATCGTTCTCGGTATTCACCCCCAGATAGGCCCAAGGCTCTTTTTTGTATTTTTCCGGCATCTCTTTGGCACCACCGGGGAGGTCGCGGATGTGCCCAATACTTGCCTCGACCTGATAGCCTTTGCCCAAGTATTTCGAGATCGTGCGTGCTTTGGCTGGTGATTCGACGATCACCAAACTTTTGCCCGTGCTTTTAGCCATACAAAAAAACGACGTGGTTAGGGTTAGACGAAATGGACCGAAAGTCAGTACAACAACACAGTACGCCATGGATGCGGATGCGATACTCGGCTTGACCCTCTAAATTGAGGGGCGATACGCTTTGCATCTCGGTTGGCACACATCGGTCATGAGCTGTTGCTTCTGACAGAGAGTTGGTCGATCGCGGCTTGTTGTCAAGATCACTCCAAAGACGATTGCAATAAAATTGCAGTCATCGACCGAGCGATTTTTTTAGAAAATTTACGGAAAACCCCATCGGACATTCCCCCAAAGCACGGAAAAACACTCCGGCTTTGCGTCCTCGCCAGAAAAAGAAGCCAGAAAGAGTCTGCTATGAACAACAGTCCGTTCGAAATCTTTCGCAAGAACCTCAAACCCATGATGGTCTTTCTGATCATGTTGGCGATGTTCTCGTTTGTCGTGCTGCCCGCACTCGATACCTACCTGCGTCAAAATACGGGAGGTGGGGGAGACGCGACGCTGGCGAGTTTCGACGGAATCGAAGTTTCTCAGAATCGCATTTCCTACATGACGCAAAATCACCAAGCGATGGTGCGTTTTCTGCGTGAGTTAGCGGAAAAAACGATTGCAGCGGGTGGGTCGCCCAAAACCCCAGGGTTCCGCTATGACGACCAGAACAACCGCGTCGCATCGATCGGAATCAGCGAGGTGCCCAGTGAGCAACTGTCGCTGAAAACGATGCAGTTTGCCTCCGAAGCCAACAAAGCCGGTTTCGAGCTAGACGATGCTGCGATCGGAGCCTGGTTGAATCTGTTCGTCGACGATCGATTCACCGACAAACAGATCGACGCATTGCTGATGGAAAGCACTCGCAACCAAATGGGACGCGTGCATCTGTACGAACAACTCCGCAACCACTTGTTGGCCGATTTGTATAACCGAGCTGGCTTCGCCGTCGTCGCAGCCGGCCAAATGCCGATCATGACGCCCGCCGAAGAGTGGACGAACTTTTTGAAGCTCAACCGCGAAGCGACAGCGACCGCGTATGGCATTCCCGTCGAAAGCTTTGTCAGCAAAACCGATCCAAACCCCAGCGAATCGGCGATCAAAGCGATGTACGAAGAGGGCAAGGACAACGACCCGAACGAACAATCGCCTGCTCCGGCATTTCATCGCCAATACACCGCCCAATTTGAATACCTCGTCGCGGATCTGCAGTCGTTTATCGACGAAGAAGCAGTGAAATTCAGCGAAGAAGAACTGCGTGCCGAGTACGAACGACGACTCGCCGGCGGCGATTTCCAGTTGCCCGAAGATCCTGCGACTCAAGCAGCCGACGAATCCGAGATGGCCGATGGGCTGGAAACCGAACTCGTTGAAACCGAGGTGATGGAAACCGAAGCGGCCACCGAATCGCCTAGCGATCAAGAAACACCTTCCGAATCGAAGGACGACGCTGAAAGTAAAGACGCTGAAACCAAAGACGACCAACCTGCGGCTAGCGAAGAAGAGCCCATGGAAGAGAAACCAGCGGCTAGCGAAGAAAAACCTGAAGCGACGGAACCTGAAACGGCTGAAAAAGACGATTCGAAACCTGCCGACGATTCGAAACCTGCCGACGATGCGAAACAAGATGACGCTAAAGACGAGCCGGAAGCGGATTCGCCAAGTGATCAACCCGCCGCCGACCAAGCTGAGGGCGAAGAGTCAGCGGACGATTCAGAGGATTCAGAAAAAACCAGCAGCCGCAATTCCATGACCGCCGATAACGGCATCCGCTTGGTCGCTTTCCAAGACACCACGGACGAAGCCGAAAGCGACGAAACGGAAAGTGACAAAGCGGAAACCACCGCTGCGGAAAACGAAGCCGTAAGCGAACAACCAGCAAAGGAAACCGCAAAAGAAGAAGCGGAAGACCCCGCGGCAGAAGAAAAATCAGCGGACGAAAAATCAGCGGACGAGTCCGAGCCGGAGATGAAAGAAGAGCCCGCCGAAGCGAAAACGGACGAAAAACCGGCTGCCGAAGAGAGCGAGCCCGAGTCGAAGGAACCGGCAACCGAATCGTTCGAAGCGGTACGCGAAGAGATCGCCGACTCGCTGGCACGACCGATCGCTGAACAGCGAATGGGCAAAGCGACTGCGGAAATGTTTTCGCGGATGCGACGCTATTTCAATCAGCATGCGATTTACAGCAGCGACGTCAAGAATGGTCTCGAAGTCGAAGAGCTTAAGCCATTCGACCTGAAGAAATTGGGCGAGGAATTCGGATTCCGTTATCAAAAGATCGGTCCGTATAACCAGATGTCGATCCAGGCGGAACCCATTGCACAAACCGTCGAAGTCGGCACGCAGCAAATGCAACGTGGGCCCGCTTTCACGACGTTCATGTACGGCGGCCAAACCCAGATGGGCGTGGTGCCTCGCCAAGTCCTCTACTCGCCACTTCGCACGGTCGATGACCGTGGTGGCAAGACCTACATTTCATGGAAGATTGACGAACAAAAAGCGTATACACCCGAGCTGGAAGAAGTCCGCGAGGAAGTGATCGCTGCGGTTCGATTGAGCGAAGCTCGTAAATTGGCGATGGAAGCCGCAATCGAACTTGCCGCCAACGCGAACAAGAGCGGTTCCGAATTGACCGAACTCGTTCCCGAAGAAAACAAAGACGAAGTGAAAACGGGACTCGGTCCGTTCAGCTGGCTCGATTCGTTTGGATTCCAAGGTGCGTCGATTGGTAACGTACCGGAGTTGAATTCGGTTGGCGAAGAATTCATGAAGTCTGTGTTTAATTCCGAAGTTGGCGAGTATTCGGCCGCGATGAACATGCCCGAAAGCGTGGCGTACGTGGTCAAACCCACCAACTTCCAACCGACCATGGACGAGTTGAAGGTGCTGTTTCAAAACCCACGAGATCGCATGATGGCGATGCTTGCCGGCGGCGGATCAACCAACGACGTAATCCAAGGGTTTTACGAATCGGTCGACGAGCGAACGGATTTCTCCTACGCTCGCGAAGCCGAAGAAAACGACGACTTCTAAGCCGTCTCGTCGGATCGTCAACTCATGCGTTGAGCTGTCAACATAAAAACCCTCGTCGGTGCACTTTACCGTCGAGGGTTTTTCTTTTGTGGTCTGAACCCAACCACCCGCACTGCATGCTGTTCGTGAAATGGCTGAGTGGTGTATAACATCCTTTGCGACGGTTTCGTTGACGATACCGCGTTATGACCGTGTGAATTCAGAAGGCGGAATTCAAGTCCCCTAAGCTCAGGAGTTAGGCAATGTTGTCATCACAAATCCCCACGTTACAGTGTGGCGAGTCCGAAAAGGAAGAACTTCAACGAGCTTTGGGGTGGGATCGCGATCTGTCGAACACCCCCGCGGCAAAAGAAAATCTAAGAAACTACATTACGCTTCAACTCGCTTCGGCCGGACTATTGCCGCCCGACAGCGAACAAGACCAATCGATGACGACGTTCTCGGCGGGAATCCTCGAGAGCCTGCGAGAAAAGAATCGGTTGCTCTCCGAATACCGTGCTCCCGTTGATTCGCGAATCGAAAACTTTCTCAATTCCTACTTCGCTGACGTGGTTGACGGTGAACCGCTGCGATTACCCGGCCGGACATTGACGCTGGATCGCCATGGCATGGCCCGCGAATTGAGCCTTCCCGCGGGCGGTCACGAATTCCAAAACGAGCTGGTCAGCTCGTATCGATGTGCAAACGGCGTGCTCAATAATCCTCGCGCCGATCGCCGCACGACGGCGGGGACGTTTCATGTTGTCGAGGGCGGATTGCCGATTCCAAGCGACAAACGGATCGTTCCCAAAAACGTGTTTGTCAACCTGTTCCGGGCTGCGATGACGCCTCCGGACGACATGATGTTGCTGCCCTACACGTCCACCTCGTCCAAGCCCTCGCTGACTTGGGTTTCACTGCTGCTGCGTCCAATCGTATGTCCCGAGGTCCCAGGGTTCGGCGCTCAGAAAACGATGGAAACCCGTTTCTTTGCTCCGGGTTCACTGATCAGTAACCTCGATTTTGTGGAAACGATTTTCGGAAACGCAGGCGATCCGCTCAGCAGCCGCAACGATGCCGGACTCGACGTATTGCACTGGAGCGGACACACCGGCTGTGTGATCTTGGCAACGCATTTGACCAGCATGACCAAGAAAGAACTTGGTCTGCCGCATTATGACGATGCCAGCGAACGGCAACGACATGATTCGATGTGCTGGAAAGACCCCGAAGAAAAATACAATGACGGCGGTGCGTTCAAACTCACTTGCCGCGACGAATCGGGAGTGGTTGTCACGTTGATCGCCGACAACTACTACGGTTACTGCAAAAAGGAAGTCAAAACGCAGCTCAGCTATGCCACCAATTTGATGGGCGGATGCGAAGAGGAACACTCCGGCGGCGCGTTAGCGTTTGCCTCGTATTCGCTAGGCGATGAATTCCAAGTCAACAGCCGCCGCTACAACGGTCGCCGGTTTGCAGACGTCGCACGTGAATACGATTCGTTTATCGACGTCAAGCCCGAGGGATACGGCATCGACCGTTTCGATCCGACCGTCGTCTACATTCCCGAGAATGCCAAAGTCACACTGATCCAGCGCTGTGTCACTTGGACCAACGATGGCAAGACAGAGCGGATTCCGCTGTCACCGGCCAACGTTTATATCGCACCGAGCGGCTACAAGATCCGATTGGAAAAACACCCCGCTGCTCCGTCGTGGCGATTGGTTGGATCCGTCGGCGAAGGCATTTTTTGCCACAAACCCTGTACGGTTAGCGGCGGCGGAAAGAGCGAAATCAGTAAGAGTCTTCGTGACTATATGTTGTACGGTCCGATCTTCGTCACCGACCGTGAAAAAGACTTCGCAAAACTCGACGAGATCTTTTCGCGTACTTATCACGACCGTTGGTCCAAAGAGTACACCGGTCGGACCGACTATACCGAAAAACCAAGTCGCCCCGTGCTCGACCCCAGCCGTAGTCTCGGCAGCGTGATCCAGTTGCTAACGCCTTCGCCGGATTACAACGATGAATACAACCAGTGGCTGCGTGAGATTCCCGAACACGTCTATTCGATGGCACTGATCATCAAACGTTTTATCCGTTCGGGGATGGAGCAAAATTGGCACGAGCATTTTGGTGTCGACATCGTCAACGGATCGGCTGGCCACGAATTGAAAATCGGCGACCGTTCGCTCGTGGGTACATATTTGCGTGTCGGTTGGGACAACAACCGTTGGCGTACGTTCAAATTACGACAGGACTTTATTGCCGCGGACAAAGTCCAGCGTGAAGACGACATCAGTGCCAGCGTGGTCGTGCCAGCCGATGTGCTAGGGGATGTCGGCAAGGCAATCACGCCGGCAGGCAGCTACAAATTCGTCGAAAATTGCGAATACCGATTGTTCCAACGTCCCGATGACGCCGTGCATCGCGGTTTGGATAAACAGACCGAGCTTGATCTGTCACGTCCCGGCAGCTTTATCAGTAACTTTGAACCCTTGACGACGGCACAGGCTCGCGAAATCGTCGAAGACGCGATTGAATTCGACAAATTCACCGCTCCGATGGCATCGATGCTGGCGAAGGCCGCCAAAGCCAAAGACGGCTATGTGGTCAGCACTGCGAACCCACGGATCGTCAACGGTGCGCCGACCAAGAACCCACGCTACCTACAAGACCGTCCCGACATGGTCAATTCACGCGACACCTATGTCGCGATGCGAGGCATGCAATTGCATCGTGGGCTAGCCGAAGACGCTCCGATCCATGCTCCGGTAGGTGCCGTGTTGTCGGGACGTCGCAACAATCCGCCGGACTTGAAGGCTGGATTTCGTTCGCTCGCCGTCTACTCGCCGCTGCACTATCAAGAGTTGCCCGAGTTGTTGATGGACTACGTTTGTTCGTTGACTGGCAAAAGCCCAAGTACCACGGGTGCCGGTAGCGAAGGGGCTCTGACCAAAGGACCGTTCAATGCGTTGATGCCTTCGGTCGATTTGAACTCAACCGTCGTGTCACTGATTCTGACGGGACTGGGTGGATTTAGCACCGCGGCGGGCCACGTCGGACCTCGTTTCGAAGTCGGTCACGATATTTCGTTGCTGATCCCCGAGGTCTGGTGTCGACTTGGCCCCGAAGAACGCGATCCCGCCGAGATGATTCGCAACAAGATGCTTGAAAAGGTCGAAGATTTCGATCACGGCGATTTGCGAGTTCCCGCCAGCCGGTTGGGCTACCGCATCACGACGAAGTTCGTTCGCACTTATCTGGCTCGCGTATTTGATAACCCATCGAAGGTGTTTACACCCGAGATTTTGCAACCTGAACTGCAAGACATGGAATCCTACGTCGATGGCATCTTGCACATCACCGAGGCTCAGAAACGAGTCGCGTTGGCCTACATGGACGACGGCGGCTATGAATTGGCCTGTCCACCGCTGAAAGCCATCTTGAATATCATGGCGTACGGCGAACACGAAGGAAAAACAGCTAGCGACCCCGAGATTCGTGAACTGTTTACCCGAGAATCGCTGCTGAAAAGCGACTGGTACGCAGCTCGATTGAAGAAGAAGCAAATCCGTGATATCGATCACTGGAAAGCCTTCGAAGCGAGACTGCAAACCATGATCGAGCATTCCAAACAGAACGATTCGATGCTCGACTTGGAGCTATCGGAGCGACTCGCCTACGCAGCGGAGATGCGTTCCCATGCCGAATCGAGCAGCTATATGGATGAGTTGGTCGGTACCATTGGAGCCGATCCGATGCAACCCAGTTTGACCGATCCCTCGATGGTCAACCGCTTGGCGACCAGCCAATAAACGGTCCGAATCATCCATGTTGGGGACGATCCGTTCCTAACATGGAAATTTCGTGGCCTAACGCACCACTGCTGTTTTTTTTCCAGGTAAAATGGAGGACTCTGTCCCACCCTTTTTGCTTCCTACCTGGAAAAGAATTAGTATGCCAAAACTATCTCGACGTCAGTTCAGCTCGGCCGCAGCAGCGACACTCGCTACGGCATCGCTCCCACGTGCTCAGCAGTTTGCCCGCGCCGCCGGCCCCAATGAAAAACTAGGCGTCTGCGTCGTCGGCGTGAATAGCCGCGGCAACGAACACATTCGCGGCTTCAATCACGATCCTCGCACCGAGATTCGCGCGATCGTCGACGTTGACGATAGTGTCGGAAAGCAACGGGTTGCCCGAGTTAGCGAGATGCAAGGCAGCAAGCCCGAATTCTTTACCGACGTGCGTGATGCCCTGGAAATGAACGGGCTGGATATCGTGACCTGTGCTACCCCCAATCACTGGCACGCCTTGATGGGCATTTGGGCGATGCAAGCGGGCAAAGACGTCTAT